>JAVBPD010000117.1:0-25212 GCA_031549885.1 Clostridiaceae bacterium | reverse complement strand
ACTGAAGTAATAAAAAAATGACAATAGGGAATTAAATAAGGGTTTTATAAAAGGTTCCAAATAAAGCCCGAAAACAAGGATTCGTTCCTTCGACAGCAAAAAAAACCAATGTCGAACTGTGGACGAATTGGCGAAGCTATGCCCAAAAATATATGGATAGAATGTGAACGACAAAAAAATCGCCATGAAAAAGCAAAAATACATAGAAAAATATAAAAAAAGGCATGAAAAAATTTCCTTTAAAAATGTGGGAACACATAGGGTGTAATTTCTAAAAATTGGAGTCAACTATTAACAGTAATTTACATCAATTATCTTGTGCAGTTAGAATATTTTATAAAAAAATGGTGATCATTACAATCACCATTTATTATTATTTATTACATCTAATTACATTATACGTAGTTATTTTAGTAACCTCATCAAGAGTTCTATAAGAAATTCCATTAGGGCTCATATCTATTACATAGCATCCTGTTGAATCATTTTTTACTATCATTGTAGCATGGCTCATGCCCTTCATATAATAATCTTTTAAAGTAATGATATCGCCAACCTTTAATTGAGCTTTTGATAATGTATATCTTGAGAAATTATCATTAATTTTATTTATTAAATCATCAGCTGTTGGAACATCTGAAAGTTTACTTCCTAAAAACACTCCTGTGCTCTTGTAACAGAAAGATACAAATCCCCCACAATCTGTATATCTCTTACCATCACTATAAGGAGTATCAACATAAGTTCTCTTTTCAGCAGGATTAGCTATAATTGGATTTTTAGTCTTAGCACCATATAAATCTAAATAATCATAAGCTCTTTGTACTGCTTTTAGAGCTGTAGAAGCTTCACTTACCTTTGGATCTACCACTCTCATAATTATTGTTGTAGAGAGTCCGTTTGAAGTTGTAGCTGTTACTCTACATGTTCCTTTGGATCTACTGGATACAATGCCATCTTTTACTGTAACAATATCAGTATTATCGCTTGTCCAATTTAAAACCTTACTTGTAGTATTTGTAGGACTAAATACTATAGGTATATTGACAGCATATCCAAGCTTTAAATTATAAGACACAACAGGTGAATAAATATAAGCTGGTTGAACTTGAGATGCTGATGTAACAACAGGTTGTGCTGTAGAAAGTGGTGCTGCATTTGCATTTATGTATGTAGTTCCCATTAATGAGATAGCAAGAGTTGCAGGTAGTACAGTCTTAGCTAATTTAGTTCTTAGTGTTTTATACATAAAAAAATCCCCCTTTTTATTATACATAAAAATTATAAATAATATCATTTAATTTGTATAGTATTTATGCTTAAAAAAATGTTTTTTTTATTTTTTTCTTGCATTATTTATGTAAATTTGAAAGTTAAAACACGAAATTGGAATATGTTGGATTTTTAAAGATGAAAAAACGCTACTTCTAAAAAAAATAGAGTTTTTTTTACTTTTTTTTAAATTATTGACATTTATTTTTTAAAATTTATTACTTTTTATTTCTAAAATACAAACTCATAATTTAACTAAAAAACCCTGCAAAAGCAGGGTTAACATTTAACTAGTTATTATTTTTTTAAATTATAAAAAGCTTTTAATCCTCTAAATTCAGCCATAGAACCTAATTCTTCTTCAATTCTTAAAAGCTGATTGTATTTAGCAACTCTTTCAGATCTAGCTGGAGCACCAGTTTTAATTTGGCCTGCATTTACAGCCACAACTAAATCAGCAATTGTAGTATCTTCAGTTTCACCAGATCTATGTGAAACAATTGAAGTATATCCAGCTCTTGCTGCTGTTTCAATAGCATCTAAGGTTTCAGTTAAAGTTCCAATTTGATTTAATTTAATTAAAATTGAATTAGCAACTCCTCTTTCGATGCCCATGTTAAGCCTCTTAGTATTTGTAACAAAAAGGTCGTCACCAACTAACTGTATTTTATTTCCTAATTTTTCAGTTATTAATTTCCAACCTTCCCAGTCTTCCTCTGCCATTCCATCTTCGATTGAGATAATAGGATATTTTTCAACTAAATTTGCATAGAAGTCAACCATTTCGGCTGGAGTTAAAACTCTTCCTTCACCAGCTAAATCATATTTTCCATCTTTAAAAAACTCTGATGATG
Source organism: Clostridiaceae bacterium (assembly GCA_031549885.1). Classification (GTDB taxonomy): domain Bacteria; phylum Bacillota; class Clostridia; order Clostridiales; family Clostridiaceae; genus WQUF01. The sequence continues at coordinate 23,086 of JAVBPD010000117.1, read as the reverse complement.
CTGGATCAAGTGCAATAAATATATCTTTTCCTGGTTTATATCCTGCATCTTCAATGGCTTTAACAATTACTTGAATAGCTTCTTCGTTAGATTTAAGGTTAGGCGCAAATCCACCTTCATCGCCAACACCAGTTTCATATTTTTTAGACTTTAATTCTTTTTTCAAAGCATGATATACTTCAGCGCACATTCTAAGTGCAGTTGAAAAGCTTTCAGCTCCAACTGGCATTATCATGAATTCTTGAAGATCTACATTGTTATCAGCATGTTTTCCACCATTTATGATATTCATCATTGGAACAGGTAAAACTTTTGCATTTACTCCACCTATGTATTGATATAAACTAAGCCCACATGCTTCAGCTGCAGCTTTAGCAACTGCAAGTGATACTCCTAATGTTGCATTTGCTCCAAGTTTTGATTTATTTTCTGTACCATCGATATCAATTAATTTTTTATCAATAGCAGTTTGATTAAAAACATTGTCTCCAATTAGTTCAGGTGCAATAACGTCATTTACATTGTTACAAGCTTTTAAAACGCTTTTTCCATTGTAGTACCCCTTGTCACCATCTCTTAATTCAACAGCCTCAAAAATGCCCGTAGATGCTCCTGATGGAACTGCAGCTCTACCAACTGTACCATCTTCTAAATGCACCTCTACTTCAACAGTAGGAAAACACCTTGAATCAAGAATTTGTCTAGCTTTTACATCTACAATTTCTAAATATTGTTTCATAAATTACTCTCCTTGTTTTAGATAATTATGTATTTGTTATAGGGATTTATACAGAATATTCAATAATTATGCTCTTTATATTCTTTACATATAATCCCTATAAAATTCATCAAATTTATTTAAAAAGCGGCTTACCTGTCATTTCCTTTGGTATTGAAAGATTAAGCTCTTGCAGCATAGTAGGTGCTATATCGCTAAGCTTACCATCATTTCTTAATTCTTTAAAAATTTCATCATCAGTAATATAAATAAATGGAACTAAATTTGAAGTATGTGCAGTCATAGGTTCACCATTTGAATAATCTATCATCTCTTCTGAATTCCCATGATCTGCTGTTAAAAATATGGTTCCACCTTTTGATAAAATTAAATCAGAGATTTTACCAACGCAAATATCCACTGCTTCAATTGCCTTTTTTGCAGCTTCAAATATTCCAGTATGGCCCACCATGTCAGGGTTTGCAAAATTTAGTATGATAACATCATAAACATCGCTGTCTATTCTTTTTAAAACTTCATCGCAAACTTCAAAGCAACTCATTTCTGGTTTTAGATCATAAGTTGCAACTTTTGGCGATGGTATAAGCGCCCTATCTTCATTTTCATTTGGAGCTTCAACTCCCCCATTAAAGAAAAAAGTAACATGAGCATATTTTTCTGTTTCAGCAATCCTCAATTGCTTTTTACCGCATTTTGCAAGGTATTCGCCTAAAGTGTTTGTATATGCCTCTTGAGTATATGCAACATATACATTCTCTAAAGTTTTATCATATTGAGTCATGCATACATAAGTTAAATTTAAAGCTTCTCTAGGAAATGCATCAAAAACTTTATCATTTAAAGCTCTAGTTATCTCCCTTGCCCTATCTGGTCTAAAATTAAAGAATATTATTGAATCATCGTTTTTAATAGTACAAACAGGCTTCCCATTCTCAGTTACTACAACTGGAAGCACAAACTCATCTGTTTTATCAATAGAATAGCTTTCTTCAACAGCTTTAGCTGGGCTTTCATTTAATTCGCCTTCACCTAAAACCATGGCATTATAAGCTAAATTAACCCTTTCCCATCTTTTATCCCTATCCATTGCATAGTATCTACCAGAAACTGTAGCAATTTTTCCTAAACCTAAGCCTTCCATATAATTTTCAATATCTATTATAAATGACTTCCCAGATTTTGGAGGCACATCTCTTCCATCTAAAAAGGCATGAAGGTAAACTTTTTTTAAGCCTTTGTCTTTAGCCATTTTAAGCAGAGCTTCAAGGTGTTTTATATGTGAATGAACACCTCCATCTGATAAAAGCCCTAATAAATGAAGTGATGAATTTTTCTTTAAAGCCTCATCCATAGCTAAATTTAAAGCTTCGTTTTTAAAGAAAGTCCCTTCTTCTATATCCTTTGTTATTCTAGTTAATTCTTGATATATGATCCTTCCAGCTCCAATATTTAAATGGCCAACTTCAGAATTTCCCATTTGCCCTGGTGGAAGCCCAACATCAAGTCCTGATGCGCTTAAAAGAGTATGGGGAAATTTTTCCCACAATCTATCGTAATTTGGCTTAAATGCAGCTAGAATAGCATTTCCTTCTTTTTTATCTGTAACTCCAAAACCATCTAAAATCATCAGCATTACAGGTTTTTTGCTCATATAGCCACCTCTTTCAATAACTTATTTATCATAATTTACAATTGAAGCAAAATCAGAGGCAATTAAGCTTGCTCCTCCAACAAGAGCTCCATCTATATTGTCTTTAGCCATTTGACCTTTAATAGTGCTTGGTTTAACGGAACCACCATATTGTATTCTGATTTGTTCTGCTGTATCTTTATCGTATAAATTTTCAATTACATTTCTAATATATGTTATAGTTTCATTTGCTTGTTCATCTGTAGCAGTTTTACCTGTTCCAATTGCCCAAATTGGCTCATATGCTATAACCATATTTTTAACTAATTCTCTATCTATTTCCTTTAAATCTTTTTCAAGCTGATCCTTTACTATTTTTTCTGTAATATTCTCTTCTCTTTCTTTTAAAGATTCCCCTACGCAAAGTATTGGAATTAATCCATGATTAAATGCAGCTTTTAATTTTTTGTTTAACTCTTCGTCAGTTTCTTTAAAAAATTGCCTTCTTTCACTGTGGCCTAGTATAACATATTCAACCCCAATGGATTTTAACATATTTGGTGAAATTTCTCCAGTAAAAGCACCTTTTTCTTCAAAATGCATGTTCTGTGCTCCAACTTTTATATTTGATCCCTTAAGTGCATTTATAACAGGCACAAGCGATATAAATGTTGGACAAACTACAACTTCGCATTTTGCATCTTTAACCTTTTCTTTTAATTCATCTATTAATATTAAAGATTCATCTACAGTATTATTCATCTTCCAATTTCCTGCTATTATAGCTTTTCTCATGGTTTTCACGCCTTTCTTCGTTTTTATTACTTGTAGCAGTTTTCATAGTAGTATAGTAGTATAGTAGTATATAATTATATTATTAAGGAAACGACTAAAAGAAATAATCATATTTATATAAAATGTTAATGTGTATTAACTAATAACATTATAGATTAACATAAACACTTTTTAAAGCCCTTAACCTTGCAAAATATGATTTAAACATTTACAATTTTAAAATTATTTTAATAACATAAAAATGTACTCTATTGATTTCTATTTATGACCACGGATATAATTATACTCATAAAAAGCAAATAAATTAAATATATGCTAATGATAATAAAAAAATAAAAGGAGAGATAGTTATAAACATTTATAGAAAAAAATTATTAACAACTTTTTTTGCAACTATTTTATCTACCATGATATTTACAAGTTGTGCAGGGCCAGATAATTCAGATACCTCAAGTGATTCAAATGATTCAACTAATGCAGCTGCTCAAACTATAAATACCACAGTTAAGCCTAAAAACACTATAAGCTTTAACACAAAGACAGTTCTCGATGAAAGCATAACCAGTGATATATTTAAAGATTATAAAATCACCATGATAAACATATGGGCAACCTGGTGTGGGCCTTGTATAGCAGAAATGCCAGAGCTTTCAAAATTATATGATGTTCTTCCTGAAGGTTCTAATTTAATTGGATTTTCAATCGATGCTGGAGATGATGCCAATTCTAAACAAAGTGCTCAAAATATAATATCACAATATAATTTAAAATATAAAAACGTTATTCCAGATGATAATATTGCAAACTATGTAAATAAAAACATTAACGGCATACCAACATCTATATTTGTTGATAAAGATGGAAATGTAATTGGAGACCCTGTAATAGGTGCCCCTAGAGGAGATGTTGTTGAAGGTTATAAAAAAGCAATTGAAGACAGGATTTCTATGTTAAAATAATAATTTGGGTAGTTTTAAGCTACCCAATGTTGTTAAAGGAGAATTTTATGATTAAAAAAACTTATTTAAGATATTTAACTTTAGCTCTATCAATATTATTTATCATAGCAGGCTTATATCGAGATGAAGCGGTGGTAGTTTTAAAAAAAGCCATAAATGTTTGCTTTGAGTGCATTGGCATAGGATAGGTGGAAAATGAGATATAATAAAAGCTTAAAAGGCAATAATAGAACATTTATTCAGTCCTTAATGCTCATTTTAACAAATATGAATTTTCCAGGATTTATACAAGGCTCAATATTTAAAGGCAAAACAAAATATATATGCGTTCCTGGACTTAATTGCTATTCCTGCCCAGGGGCTGTTGGCTCATGTCCCATTGGCTCTTTGCAAGCTGTCATTGGAAGCGCTAAATATAAATTTTCTTTTTACATATTAGGTTTAATGTCATTGTTTGGCGTATTATTTGCTAGATTTATCTGTGGATGGCTTTGTCCATTTGGTTTTTTTCAAGACCTTTTATTTAAAATTAAAACTAAAAAAGTTAAAATGAATAAAGCCATAGATAAACCATTAAGATGGTTAAAATATATAATATTAGTGACATTTGTAATATTAATGCCAATGTTTCTAAGAGATGCAGTAAACATAGGCGCACCTTATTTTTGTAAATATATATGCCCATCTGGCACCCTAATGGCAGGCGTGCCAATGCTTATTGCAAATGCTCCTCTTAGAAATTCAATTGGATTTTTATTTGGATGGAAAATGCTTATAGCAATAATAATAGTAATTTCTTCCATATTCATATATAGAACATTTTGCAAATATCTTTGCCCACTTGGTGCCTTTTATGCTTTATTTAATAAAATTAGCTTTTACCAGCTTCAAATTGATGAAAATAAATGCACAAAATGCAAAGTATGCGAAAGAAGTTGTCATATGGATGTTCCAGTTATGACTAGTCCAAACCATGGTGAATGCATAAGATGTGGTGATTGTGTAAAAGCTTGCCCTCATAGTGCAATAAAAAGTGGATTTTCATTTAAAAAAATTTAAAAACATGGTATAATAAATAAAACTTAATATTTAAAAGCAAAGATGAGGAGGAGTACATTTTTTTAAAAGCAAAGAGAGAAGATGGTTGGTGTAAATCTTCGTGACAAAATTATGGAAGTAGCCTTTGAGCACTAAATCCAAAGGAATTTATTTCTAAGTAGAATTTAGCGAAATTTCCTACGTTATAAGGAATATGTATCGGATTATTTCCCGTACAGATAAGCGCAGAGAACTTTCTCTGAATTTAGGTGGTACCACGAATAAGATTATTCGCCCTAAGAAAATCAAATTAGATTTTCTTAGGTTTTTTTATTTTTAAGGAGGTAAATTTATGGATTTTCAAAAAATTGAAAAAGAAATGAGAAAAATATGGGAAGATAACAATATTTATAAATTTGATGAAGAAAGCGATAAAGAAATATTTTCAATAGATACGCCACCTCCAACTGTTAGCGGAAGCTTGCATATTGGCCATATTTTTTCATACACTCAAGCAGAGATAATAGCAAGGTTTAAGAGAATGCAAGGATATAATGTTTTTTATCCATTTGGATTTGATGATAATGGCCTTCCCACAGAAAGGTTAGTTGAAAAAGAAAAAAACATAAGAGCAAAAGACATGCCAAGGACTGATTTTATTAAAAATTGCATGGAAATTTCTAAAAAATACGAAGATGAATTTAAAGAGCTTTGGAAATCATTAGGGTTTTCAGTGGATTGGTCTTTAGAATATAGGACAATTGATCCAAATGTACAAAAGATATCTCAAAAATCATTTTTAGATTTAGCTCGTTTAAATAAAGCATATATTAAAGAATCTCCAGTTCTTTGGTGCATACATTGTCAAACTTCCATAGCTCAAGCAGAGCTTGATACTAAAGAGCTTGATGCAACCTTCAATTATGTTATATTTAAAACTTCTAGTGATCCTTTAATTGTTGCCACTACAAGGCCTGAATTATTATGCGCTTGCGTTTCTTTGTTTGTTAACCCTAATGATGAAAGATATAAATCTTACATTGGTAAAACTGCAACTGTTCCACTTTATAATTATGAAATACCCATTTTAAAGGATGAAAGGGTATCAATAGAAAAAGGCACTGGAGTTGTTATGTGTGCAACCTTTGGGGACACTACTGATGTTGAATGGTATAGGGAATACAATTTGTCTTATAAAAAAACCATACTTCCAAATGGCAAAATAGATGAAGCAATTCCTTTTATTGGAGGGCAGAAAACTGTTGAAGCAAGGTCAAAAATTATTAAATTGTTATTAGAAAATGAACTTTTAGTAAAATCAGAAAGCATAACTCACACAGTTTCTGTTCATGAAAGGTGCAATTGTGAAATTGAAATCATTCCATCAAAGCAGTGGTATATCGACATTTTAAGCAATAAGGATCTATTTCTTAAAGCATCAGATAAAATAAACTGGCACCCTGAAAATATGAAAAATAAATATATAGATTGGGTTACTAATTTAAAATGGGATTGGTGCATTTCAAGGCAAAGGTATTTTGGAGTACCTATTCCAGTTTGGTATTGCAAAAATTGCGGAAAACCAGTGTTTGCTAAAGATTCTGATTTACCAATTAATCCAATTGAAACTAAAATAAATGAAATATGCTCCTGCGGATCTGATGAATTTATTCCTGAAACTGCCATTTTTGACACATGGATGACATCTTCATTAACCCCATTTATTAATGAAAAAAAGTCGAAAAAAATTTTACCTATGTCCATGAGAACTCAAGCCCATGAAATTATTAGAACTTGGGCATTTTACACCATAGTAAAAAGTTTATACCATGCTGATGAAATACCATGGAAGAATATTATGATATGTGGTTTTGTGCTTGCAAAAAAAGGTGAAAAAATGAGCAAATCAAAAAATAACTCAGCAATTTCACCACAATCATTAATAGAAACCTATTCTGCAGATTGCATTAGGTATTGGTCAGCAAATGCTAAACTTGGCACAGATTCATTTTTTTCTCTTGATGAATTAAAAATTCCTAAAAGATTCATAACTAAACTTTTAAATGCTTCTAAATTTGCCATACTTCATTTAGAGGACATAGATTTAAATGCCAATATTGAAATCTTACCAGTTGATAAATGGATTATAGAAAGGACAAATGAAACAATTAAAACTTCTAAAGGTTATTTAGATCATTATGAAATTGGCTTATCAAGGCAAAAAATAGATGATCTGTTTTGGAAAGATTTTTGTGATTACTATATAGAAATTATAAAAGATAGATTATATAAACCAGAAGTTCATGGACTAAATGAAAGAAAATCTGGGCAATATGCTCTATATTACAGCCTGTTTAATATATTAAAGCTATATTCTATTTATGTTCCTCATATAACTGAATTTATATATCAAGGATTTTTTAAAAAACATGAAAACAAAGTATCAATACATGAGCACACTTGGAATGATCCAAAAAGCCATGATAAAGATATTTTAGAGTTTGGAGAAAAATTAAAGGAAATAATATTCAACATGAGAAAATATAAATCTCAAAATAACCTTTCACTTAAAACCGAAATGGATAAAATTAATATAATTACAGATAAAAAATTTATAAATTGGTTTAAACTTACGGAAAATGATATTAAAGCTTGCTCATTTGCAAAGATAATAAATATTTTAGAGGATGCATAAGCATCCTCTATACAAATTGTTCTTTAAATATATTAAAATATATTTAGATAAGTTATTACTATAACAAGGAGTTTTGCTTTATGCATAAATATAAAATTATTACAATAATCACAATTATAATAATTTTAACTATAGCGTTTAATTATTTTAAAATAAGTTATGATAAATTTGCAGCTATATCAATTACAGATGTAGATTCAAAAACCTATGAGGATTTAGGATATATAAAAAAAGCTCAAACTGAAAATGTCCAATATTACTTTGCTGGTGAAAATGAAAAAGAAGATAAAAAATTAACAATTGAATTAGAAGACGCTTTTAAGAAAATAAAAGAGAAATTTAATCTAAGTCCAAATAAATCAATGAAAATTTATTTTGATTCTGATTTGAATAATGCTAAAAAAACCACTCGTTTAAGTGTTTTTATGAATAATACGTATTCAATAGGTTCTATTTTAGAGATTATAACACAATCAAAACTCCCAGCATGGCTTAATACAGGTATTGAACTAAATTTAATAAATAATAGTAAAGTTAAGGTAAAAAAGTTAGCTAGTAGAGAAATTTCTACATGGATTAATGAAGCTAAAAATCGTAATTTACCATCATTTGGCGATGCTTGGTTTATTACTGATTTAATAGATGATCCATTGAGAAATGATGTAAATAATATATCCTATACATTTATCAATTATCTGGATAAAAAAAATATTTTAAGTGAAATTGTTTCTTTATACATGAAAGATAATAAAGAACAAGCAGAGTCAATAATAAATGAAGAATGGACAAGTTTTATTGGAACAAATCTTGAAAAAATTGATTCCTTATATAAATTTTCTTTTTTATATGATGATATTAGATTTGAGGTACATACAGAGAAAATAGTTTATCAATTCTATGATAATAATTGGAATTATGAAACTATTCAATATTATATAGAATATTTTAAAAAAAGTGTTGAATATGTTGAGCAATGGTTTGGCCATAAATTGAAAGAAAATGTAGTATGTAAAATTTCTGATAAACCAGGTCAATCTGAAACTTCCGAAAATATTATTAATTTACGCAGTGGTGAAATAGGTATGGATAAAATGGCACATGAATTCACACATTCAATAAGTTTTGAGCTTGGAGTTAGTTTCAATTTTGCTCCTTTTACAGAAGGCTTAGCAAATGTTATTATGTACTCGTTAAATGAAGAACTCAAAGATATCGATTTTAATCTTGATTTCATGAAAAGGCTTGCAAAAATAAATGAAGATAAAAATGACCCTGAAGCCTATAAATTCACTCAAAATTATAAAAAATTTAGCAAAAATAAACTCAATTCTATTGATACTCTTGATTATTACGCATATTTCATGGCAAAGGCTTGTTATGATTTTGAAGATGAAAATTATAATGACTCTCTTGGCAGTTTTAAATATTATAAGCCTAATAGTATTAATACTAACTATATAGCAGATTTAAATGGTTATGACAAATCAACTTCTTTTGTCTTCTATCTAATTGAGAAGTATGGAAAAGATAATTTCATGAAAGTTTATTATGATTTAGACTTATTTAAAGATATTTACGGTAAGGACATTTTAGAAATAGTTAAGGAATGGAAGATATATTTAGGCTTATCCGATTAAATTAACAAAAAGAAGTAGCCATCAAAATAGTATAGAGGATGCATAAGCATCCTCTATACAAATTGTTCTTTTTTTCTTTTTGCAATCATTGTAATAAACTTCATTAATTCAATTAACATTACTGGAATTAACGACAATACAAATATTATAACCCATTCATCAGCATCTAATGTTGAAAGCTGAAATGCCTCTCTTATTGGCGTTATAAATATTAACATAAACATTAAACCAGCTGATATAATAATAGATCCAACTAAATATTTGTTTCTAAAAATATCCTTTGAAAAAATTGTGGATGTGTTAGATCTTTGGCTAAATGAATAAAATAATTGTGAAAAAGCAATTGTACAAAACGCCATTGCTTGTCCAGACAATAAATCATCTCTATAACCTACAAAAAACGCAAGCAAAGTTGCTGTTGCAATAAATACACCTTGAATAACCACTCTAAATATTAAATCAGACTCAAACAAAGTACCTGATTTAATAGGTTTTCGCTTCATAATATCTTTTTCAGCAGGATCCACACCTAAGGCTAATGCAGGTAATGTATCTGTAGCAAGGTTTACCCAAAGTATGTGTACCGCCAAAAGAGGTGCTGGAAAGTTAAAAATTACTGCAATTAAAATCGTTAAAATTTCACTTATGTTTCCTGCAAGTAAAAATTGTATAACCTTTTGAATATTGCTATAAACACGTCTACCACCTTCCACAGCGTAAACAATTGTGGTAAAGTTATCATCAGTAAGCACCATATCGGCAGATTCTTTAGCCACATCAGTACCAGAAACCCCCATAGCAACACCAATATGAGCTGCTTTAAGAGCTGGTGCATCATTTACGCCATCGCCTGTCATTGAAGCAACCTCTCCAGTTCTCTGAAGAGCCTGAACTATTTTCAGTTTTTGCTCAGGCGAAACCCTTGCATAAACTGAGGTCGTTTTAACAATTTTATCAAGCTTATCTTCAGACATTTCTGATATTTCTGAACCGCTATATACAGTGTCACCATTTCTCCAAATTCCAAGCTCTCTTGCAATAGCCACAGCAGTAATCTTATGGTCTCCTGTAATCATTACAGTACGCACACCTGCATTATAACAAGTTTTAACAGCTGCTTTTACTTCCTCCCTTGGAGGATCCATCATGCCCACAATCCCAATGAAAGTTAAATCAAATTCAACATTTTCCTCATCATCTGGAATATGATCAAGATTTCGTTTTGCAAAGGAAAGCACCCTAAGCGCTCCTTCTGCCATATTATCAGATAGTTTTTTTACAGAATCAACATCTGCCTTTGTAATTGGACGATCCCCATCCTTTGTAACTATTTTTGTACAAACAGATAATACTTCATCCACAGCTCCTTTTGTATAACAAACTACATTATCTCCTATCTTATGTGCTGTGGTCATTCGCTTTCTTTCAGAATCAAAAGGCTTCTCAAAAACCCTTGGATATATATCTTCTAAATCCTCATGATCTTTTCCAAATTCTTTTGTCAGCATAATAAGCGCCCCCTCAGTTGGGTCCCCTAAAATATGCCCAGGATTATCTGGATCAAAGCTTGAATTATTGCACAATGCACCAGCTTGGACCAATTCTTCATAATTTTCCTTAATAGAAATAGCCTCTTTAACTTTGCGATATTTGTTTTGTGTAAAATCTCCATTTGATGCCATATTAGTAACTACCATTTGATTTAACGTAAGCGTGCCTGTTTTGTCAGAACAAATTACAGTTGCACTACCTAAAGTTTCAACAGCAGGTAATTTCCTTATAATAGCGCCTTGTTTTGCCATGCGCTGCACCCCTAAGGCTAAAACAATTGTTGAAGTGGCAGGCAATCCTTCAGGAATAATAGATATGGCAAGTGAAATAGCAGTCATTAAAAGAGGCACTAATGGTTGTTTATATAAATAACCAATAGCAAAAATAATAAGACATATTAATATACCCACTATTGTAAGAACTTTACCTACAGATGTTAATTTTTTCTTTATAGGTGTTTCTAATTCATCTTGATCATCTATTAACTGTGCAATATGGCCTATTTCAGTATCCATACCTGTTGCAACTACAACACCAATTCCACGTCCATATGTTATAAATGTTGAAGCATAAACCATTGTAGTACGGTCTAAAAGAGAACAATCATCTTGCAGATCATCATCAGAATCCTTTATAGAAGAAACAGATTCACCAGTTAATGATGATTCTAAAACTTTTAAGCTTGAAGAATCAATTAAACGTATATCTGCAGGAATTTTTGCTCCATCCTCTAAAATAACTATATCTCCCACTACAATATCTTCAGCCAATACTTTGCTTTCCTCACCTTGCCTTAAACAAATAGCATAAGAAGCTGTCATCTTTCTTAAGGATTCAAGAGATGCTTCTGCCTTTTTTTCTTGTATTATGCTAACAACTCCATTGATGCTAATAATAATTAATATAACAAATCCTTCTAATTCTTCTTTTAAAGAAAATGATAAAATTGCTGCACCAATCAATATTATTATCATTGGATCCTTTATTTGTTCCCATAACATATGCCATATGCTCTTGTTTCTTTTTTTTCTAAGCTTATTTGGTCCATTCTTTTTTAGTCTGATGGCAGCCTCAGCGTCGCTAAGCCCTTCTTTAGAGGTATTAAGCTTTTTCATCACCTCCTCAATTTCCAGCGAATGCCAAGGCGTTGTACTGTGATAATCATCCATGTTTTAATCAACCTTTCTAAAATTATAAGATTCTTCTAAAAGTATAATGTATATAAAAAGCACAAGCTGATCATGTTTTTAAATCAGTCTGTGCTTATGTTTTAATTGTTAATTTATCCAATAAAACTACCTATAACCTTTTTTAAATTAATAAAATGTTATCATACTTTTTTATAAAAGTCAATTTACTGAAAAATCACACAAAGGCATATAATTAACAAATAGTCAAATATATAGGGTTTTTAAGTGATTTAAGCCTATTTTAAGCCTATTATTTATTTTAATGTTATAATTAATATTACACACTTTATCAATTTAACACATATACTATCACAAATAATAAAAAGGAAGTGAATTAAATGCCTATTCCTGGCATAGATGTTAGTGAACATCAAGGAAATATAAACTGGCCACGTGTTTTTAAATCTGGTATAAAATTTGCCATGATAAGATCAAGTTATGGTGATTCTAATGAAGATAAAATGTTTAAAGTAAATATTAAAAATGCGCAAGAAAATGGTATTCTAGTTGGATGCTATCACTATTGTTATGCAACAGATGTAAAAAGCGCAAAATTAGAAGCAAATTATTTTTTAAATACAATAAAAGATTGCAAAATTGAATACCCAATTGCTCTTGACATTGAAGATCCCACGCAAAAAAAACTCTCTAAAAAACTCATTACTGAAATTGCTAAAACTTTTTTGACAACTATAGCACTGTCTAATTACTATGTTATGATTTATTCATCTAGATCATGGTTTTCTCATGTTTTAGATGATGATAAATTAATGAAATTTGACCATTGGATTGCTCAATGGGGTCCTGACAATACTTATAAAGGTAGTACTGGAATATGGCAATATTCCTCAGAAGGAAAAGTTGATGGTATTAATGGGTATGTCGATTTAGACTATGGATATAAAAATTTTGACTTCATTATTAAAAAAAATAAATTAAATAATTTATAATCTCAATACCCTCTGTTTGAAACAGAGGTTTTCTTATAAAAAATCCCCTATTATCTTAAAATAATAGAGGACTTTAATCTATATTCTCCCTTTTTTTATCTATCTATCTATTTTATATTCTCCCTTTATTTTGGTTCTTATTTGTGATAAGGTTTGTTAATTAAAAATTTGTTCAGGCGAGAGCGATCATATAACTTTCGCCTGAAATTTTTAATTAAGAAGGAACCTTTTTTTTATCTACTTTTTAATATTCTCCCTTTTTTTTATCTATTTATCTTTTTAATATTCTCCCTCTTTATATATATAAATTATATTTTTAAGGTAAATCAACTCGTCCTATTAAACTTAAATCCTTTAATGAATTTACCTTAACTAATTTATCAGATAAAGTATAAAGTGCATTATCAACAAAGATTCCTCTATTTATAGTAAGTCCACTCCCCCAAGAGGAATTTGGATCTGAGCCATCTTTTAAATGCGTTACTCTTCCTTGTAATTTAAAACCACTTGATGGATTTATATTAAATATATAATATCCAACATAAGTTAAATTGCCATAATCTGAAGCTCCAGCTCCTTTTGCGCTCTCATATAGCTGAACGGGAAATCCCATTATATTTTTTTCTTTTGAAAAAAGTAATGCTTTATGATTATACAAAACTTCTGAACTAGTGCCTCTTGTCCCTAAAGTATAGCTTTGAATTTCTTTAGGTGCAAATGGATTTGAAACATCAAACAATGAAAGCTTTAATCCATTTGTTAAAGCAGCTCCAGTATTTGTTTCCACTGTGCTGTTTCCAATACCTATTAGTATATTTTCTGAATATGGGTGCAAATAATTGCTAAATCCTGGTATCTTTAATTGACCAGTAACTTTTGGTGCAGAAGGATTTGATAGATCAAGTGCAAATAGCGGATCTACTTGCTTAAATGTAACTACATATCCCTTTTTATCCATAAATCTAACTGAATATATTCTCTCACCTGGGGCTAAATTTTCTATTTTACCAACTACATTTAATGAAGAATTTAATATATATACATTGTTATTTGTTGTACCTGTTCCCCAAGTATTTCCTGTAGTTGTTGCGACTCTGAAGTTTCCATTGTACTCATCCACAGAAAATTGATTTAATATTCTTCCAGGAACTTTTCCATAAGCAGATAGTTTTGGTGCTCCAGCTGCTAATGAGTATTTAACTATATTTGTATCAGAAGATACCGGCATCATTATTTTGGCTACAATTCCACTGTTATAATTTTCACTCATAACATACAAATTGTTTAATGATGCATATATATTTGAACCTCCACCTAATGTGGCTTCACATGTTACTTGTGAATTTGTGCTTATATTAAATCCACTTACTACTGTATATGAATATACATTTAAATTAGGAAACATGCATATGCTTTGTGGAAGCAATAATTTATTCACAATACCATAAGATGTGTCGCTATACTGTGGCACTATAGCATTTATGTTAATATCACTGACACTTGAGTAAGTAAGCCAGTAATTATTGCTATTTGTTATCATATATAATTCATTGCCTATAAGTCTTGAAGATATATAATATCCGTCTTGTTTTACAGTTCTTATATTTTTTGGATTTGATGGGTTTGTAACATCATAAGTAGATGCAGTTGCCATCGTTTTATAGCAATATCTTCTATTAAAAGCATTGTTCATTTCAGGTGTGTTTGTTTGATAATTTTTGTAAAAGTCATTTGATATTTTTTGATAATCTGCCGATGATATATATTTATTAGTTGATAAATCTAAGTACATATCTTGCTGTGATATTACAACAATCCTATTTCCCTTTAAATATAATTCTTGAGGATAACCACTTGTTTTAATTGTACCTAATACCTTTACGCTTCCTCTTCTTAATGTGCTAATTATATTTACTTTACTGTAGCTGCTATATCCATCATATACATTTGAAATTGCATAAATATAATTGCCATCTGTTTTAACAATATCACCTTCGTCAACTCCAGCAACCTGTACATTTGTGCTAGAAACAGACCCAGATCCTAATCCTAAAGCGCTTTTAGAATCTGCTGCAGCAGGAACAGGAGCCATTGCAGTTTCTGCTACTGCCATGGTAGTATTATAATTTTCACTTGTACCCATGATTTTTACGTATATTTGCTTTAATTCATCATAAGATTTAAGTCTTTGTACACCAGAAGTAGTAGTAGCTGCAGAACATATAGTAGTAAATAGTAGTAGCAATATGGCTACCGATGAAAATATCCCAAGTATTTTATTCTTCCTTACTTCCATTAAAAGTGCCCCCCTAAATAATTAAATACAAATCAAAATATCAATACAATGCAGATTTATCTTTTGTACTTTTAACAATTATTTATGCCTTTGTTATGGAATTTATTGCTCTCATGGAAATTTAGATTTTAGGGAAATCTTATGTTTTTAGAAATAAAATCATAATGTTTATTGCTCTTATTTCCTTTACACTTATATAGAGTGTTTTTGCATTGATTTTGTTGCATTTAAGTTAAATTTTAAGTTAAAATCAAAGCATTTTTTCTAAAACCAATGATTTAATTTTTAGTTTTATATATATTCTCCCAAAATAAAATTTTTTCTATATTCTCCCTTTTATTATTATATTTTTATTTTGAATTCTTTATTTAACTTTATTTAAATTAATTCATTGGCTTTAGAATATTGATATTCTCCCTTTTACTTAATAAAATAGCAACTATTTAAGTACCTTTTAATTTGTTTAATCATATATAAAGATTAGTTAATTATAAATAGTGTTGCAAAAAAAAATAATTTTTTTTAATATTTTAAAAAAGCACACTATATTCCAAAAAAATCTATTTATTCAATTAAATTGAAATTCAAAAAAATATCCTGTGTTTTTTTTAAACACAGGACATAAGCTTTTTTTATTCATATTCTCTCTTAAATATTCTCTTTTATAAAGTTTATTTTTCTTTGTAGTTGGATTTGTTTTAAAAAATAAAAAGAAGCCAATTAATAAACTCAACTTTTAAAATAAATCAAAGCATTGATTTATTCCATAAATTTACAAAAATTATTTATTTTTTCAAATGACTTCTAATATTTCACACTTTAGTAAATCGAATTAACATTGAATCTTATGTAAATTAAGTTAATAATTGCGTATTTTTTTAAAAATTTCTTTTGATTATGAGGTTATAAGGTTTATTTGGTATGTTATTTATTTATATAGATACTTAAATTATCAATACTGTTGCAAATAATCTATAAAATTTCTATTTTTTTGAAACTAACTATCTATATATGGTAAATAATGCTTTTACTTTATTATTTTTTCATAATATACTTTATCATACCACTAAATCATATGTTTTACTATATTTTATACAAAACATGTTTAAATTTAAATCAATATCCAAGTTCTTCGTTGATAAAGATTACTGTAATTCTATCTTTATCCAATTGCCTTTTTATAAGGGTGTATTCATTACATATTCTGTCTTCTGATTTGCAATCCATACACTTGCCAGTTTTTGTGCAAGGGGTATTTTGATTTAATCTAATGCAATTAGCAGGGGCAGCAATCTCTTGGTTTCTTAAAATAGCTTCATTTAAATCCTTCACTATTTTATTATAACCACATATTACATAAACTTTTTTTGGACCAAACAGCATTGCAGCTACTCTATTTCCACCAGCATCAACATTGTAAAGCCATCCATCTTCAGTTATGGCATTTGAACTTGTTAAATAATAATCTGCGTTAAAAGTTTTTATATGAACATCTCTACGCCCACTTTGGCTTAACCCTTCAGCATATCTATCTAAAA
This sequence comes from Clostridiaceae bacterium, assembly GCA_031549885.1. Taxonomy (GTDB): domain Bacteria; phylum Bacillota; class Clostridia; order Clostridiales; family Clostridiaceae; genus WQUF01. The sequence continues at coordinate 6,068 of JAVBPD010000117.1, read as the reverse complement.
ATTTATAATTTCCAGACCTTAATAAATCAAGCACTGAAGTTTCTGTAAGAGTAACTGACCCACCGCTAGATACCACACTATTTTCTTCAATGTTTTCCTTTAAATAATCAATTAATTCATTTTTATTTTTTAAACAAATAGCATTAATATTATTTTTTATAAGTGCAGCAATAGTTCTCTCTATCCTCTTTAAAATAACTTCTTGTTTATTTTTATCCATAATACCCTCCAAAAATAATTATAAATCTATTTTATACCCTACTCCCCATACAGTCTTTATTATTCTTGGATTGTTAGGCTCTTTTTCAATTTTACCTCTCAACCTTCTAATATGTACCATGACTGTATTGTCTGATGCAAAATACTTCTGGTTCCAAACAGACTCGTAAATATCACTAACACTAAAAACCTTCCCAGGGTTTTTAATCAATAATTCCAAAATAGAAAACTCTATAGGAGTAGCCTTTACATACTTGTTATCTTTTGTTATTATTCTCTTTCTTAAATCAACTACAATATTTTCAACTTCAACAATTTGAATGTCTTCTTCTTTATTAAGCTTGATTTCTCCTTTTTTAAAATAAGTTCTTATTTTCTGTAAAAGCTCTTCAACTGTAAATGGCTTTACAATATAATCGCTTGCTCCTATATTTACAATATCTTTTTTATCAAAATATTCTCCCTTTGGGAGCGATAAAATAACAGGTACATTTGCAGATCTTTTCTTTATTTCTCTCAATGATTTTTCTATATCCATAAATGGCATAATTAAATCAATTACTATAAGGTGAACCGATATTTTTTCTAAAATGTCAATCGCTACTTTTCCGTCTTCAGCTGTGAGGACATTAAAACCTGCACTTTTCAAATTAGCCTTCAAAACATCCCTAATGTCCTTTTCATCATCTACAACAAGAATAGTTTTCACATTCATATTTTCACCTACTTTTATAATTTTATTAACTCATCTTTTGATAGTAAATAAATAAGCATCTCCCTTACTTTTTTTCCTAGAATTTTTTCTAAGCATTTAGAATATATATGTAATTGTCTTTTATAATTAAGTATAGTCCCCTCTTTTACCTTTCTATCTGTTTTATAATCTACAATGATTATATCTCCATCTTCTTCGAAAAAAAGATCAATAATTCCTTGAACCATAACAAATTCATCATTATTATCCTGATAATCTTGATCAAATAATTCATTTAATGGAAATAAGCTTTGAAAAGGAAACTCTTTTATAACAAAAGGGGATTTTTTGATCCTATTTAATAAGTTAGATGATAAAAAATTCATAATATTTTTTACCATTATGAACATCTTCTGGTCTTGACTAAATATATCCTCATTAATCATTTTGTCAAATTCCTCATTTAGTGATTCATAAGTGTAATTTTTATTTAAGTCAAGATGTTGAAGAATAAGATGATTTAAAATTCCCACCTCATTTCCTTTAATGCGTCTACCTCCAGTTAAAAATTTTGGAGAGTCTATTACTATATCTTCATCAAATTCATTTACCTCATCAAATATTTCCCATCTTCTCTTTAACTCAGTAACAGTTACAAAACCAGGCAACTTTGTATATTTCTCAAAAGGATATATATAGTTTAATCTTCTATTTACTTCTTCGTATACCTTCTCATTTATGTCTTGTTTTTTTATTAATTCTTCTCCAATAAACACATTTTCATCAATATCCATCATTTTCCAGATTTTTATGTTAAAAATTTCTTCTTTTAAAATTGCACAAGGCATTATAAAATCGAAAAAGTTTTTAGAGGAAGAAATATAGGAATTAGGCAACTTGTCTTTATCATATTTCAAAGCATTATGCCATTTCAAGTCATTTTTACTAAAATTTGATACAGATCCAGTGATTATGAGTTTATATTTAGCTCTAGTCATAGCAACATATAATAGCCTCATCTCTTCTGACAATATCTCTCTTTTCAAGGTATTTTTCAATATGTCTTTTACAATACTTGTCATTACAATCCTTTTGTTAATATCAGTATAATCTATTGCGATACCTAAGTCATTATGATATATCAATTTTTTTCTAATATCTAAAAAGTTAATATTTTTACTACATCTAATCAATAAAACTACAGGAAATTCAAGGCCTTTACTTTTATGTATGCTCATAAGCCTAACTACATTCTCATTTTCGCCAATAGTGTTACAAGACCCAAAATCACCACTGTTTTGCTTAAATTTGTTAATAAAGTTTATAAAATTAAATAATCCTCTAAAATTACCCTCTTCAAAATCTCTTCCCTTTTTAAATAAAAGTTTTAAATTAGCCCTTCTGTCATTTCCATATGGAAGAGCAGCTACATATCCATAAAATCCAGTTTCAGTGCATAATTTCCATATCAATTCATGTATTTTTAAATAAGTTGACTCCTCCCTAAATGAAGTAAGCCTTTCTATAAATGATTTTACTTTTTCACTTTCCATAGAAAGCATATTCTCATATAAATATGACTCTTCACAAATAAGCCTAATATCGATTATTTCATCTGGTGTAAAACCTCCAATAGGTGATTTTAAAACAGATAAAAGAGGTATATCTTGATAAGGGTTATCTATTATGCAAAGAAGCGAAAGCATTACTTTTATTTCATAGCTTTCAAAATATCCTGTTTTACTATCTGCATATATTGGTATTCCACATTTAGTTAATTCTTCTAAAAATATTCTTGATATAGTTTCTGTCGTCCTAGAAAGTATTACAATATCTCTATAGTTAATCTCTCTATAAACTTCTCCTTGCTTAATAATTTGTTTTTTTAATATGAGATCTTTTATTAATTTACCTACCATTCTAGCTTCTGCTTGAATAGATGTTAATTCCTCATCCCAATCATTCTCATATTCTTTATCATAATTTAAGATGTTAATTGAAACTTCCCCTTCATCCTCAGCATTAAGGCCCTCAATTAAAAACTCTTCTTCTGTATAGTCAATTCCTCCAATGTCTTCAGACATTATCAGTTTAAAAATATCATTAACAGCAAATAAAACATTTTTACTGCTTCTAAAATTTTTATACAATTTAATCTTTCTATATAATCCATCATCTCTATAAGTTTTATATTTCTCAATAAACATTTCAGGAGATGCGTTTCTAAAGCCATATATGCTCTGTTTTACATCTCCAACCATAAAAATATTTGGAGTATTATAAGGATCACATTCTCTGCTTATAGACTTTAATATCTCTTCTTGTACCCTATTTGAATCTTGATATTCATCAATTAATATTTCAGAAAACTTTTCTTTATATATTTTACTTTCATTAGAAGGTTCAAATTCTCCATTTTTCTTGCGTTTAACTAATATATTAAAGCACATCTGTTCAATGTCGCTAAAATCTATAACTCCTTTTTCCCTTTTCATAAGAGAAAATATTTCATGAAATTTTAAGACAGTTAAGACAAGATCTTTAACAACTTCATAACTACCCTTTAATGATTTCAAGATATATTCCTGACCTTTGCAATATTTATTATAAATATCATCCCTAGACTTTTTTATTTTTTCTCTTATTGCTTTAACTTTTTCTTTTTCATCCTCATACCCTTTAACATTTGGAAGTCTTGCAAATTTAAAGCACATTAATCCATTAAGCATGCTATCTAAATCACAACATTTGTATAGACATTCTAAATCAGCTTTTAAATTCACATAGTTTAAATAGTAATTTAAAAGTCCAGGAATTTCCTTTAAATACAATTCACATTCAGCTATTGATTCTATAAAGTTTTTAATTTCTCTTTTTAAATCTTCAAACAGTTTATATCCATAAAACGAATTTGAAAAATCTTCCCATTTATTTATATTTAACCTTTCAGAAGAATCAATAAGGAAACTTTTAAAATCAGGAAGGCTTCTTGCAAACTTATATAGTTCAATAATAGAATCCTTACATTTGTCTTCTCTTTTTTCATCAAAGTTATATATAAGCCTTACAAAATTATGGTTTTCCTCTTTTGATAATTCTGTTTCAAATAACTCTTCCATTGCATCATTTAAAATAATATTTATTTCAGAGTCATCGGCAATTCTAAATCCAGGGTCTAATTCAGTTTTATGAATATTATCCCGGACAACGCTCAAGCAAAATGAGTGTATTGTTGTAATATTTGCCATAGGCAAAAGAGTTAGTTGCTTTGAAATATTTGATATGTATTTTTTATCAAGATCTTTTCTTTCTAAAATTTTATTTAAAGAATTTTCAATTCTCTCCTTCATTTCAGATGCAGCCGCATTAGTAAATGTAACCACTAAAAGATCATCTATATTAATATTATTTTCAAAATTAGTTACCTTCTTAATAATTCTCTCAACTAAAACAGCCGTTTTTCCAGAACCTGCAGCTGCAGAAACAATTAAATTACAGCCACTTGTTTCCATGGCATTAATTTGCTCATATGTAAAATCTCTAGCCATTATTAAGTTCCTCTCTTATCTTCTCAAGCACCTGTTCATTGCTTAACTTTCTTATTAAATTAAAACTATTATCATTAAGAGTTTTATCAAATCCACAAAATAGCGAAAAGTCACAATATTCACAAGCCCCTTCGCCTTGTTCTCCTATTTCTTTAATTGGTTTAATCTTTATATTTCCAGAAATCATTTCTTCACAAAGGTATTTAACTTTATTCATAATAAATCCCATTAGAATATTAAAATCTTCTTCTGTAGCAACTTGAGAATTATTTCCCAATTGATCATTTGCTTTTAAATACACTGGTATTATTTTTGAATAACCTTTAATATTAACATCCATGGATTTAATCACATCTACATCATCTAATATAAGCCCATCCATCTTTATTTGGCTATTTGCTTTATCAGCTATATCTTCCTCTTTTAAATCTTCATCTAAAAAAATCAATGGATCATCAATTTTTAAATATAAAATCCCTGCAGCTTTTGGGTTTTTAATAGAAAGCTCATTTATAATGGCATTTAAATAAACTAGAAGTTGAATTTGCGTTCCATAGTAGGCATTTGATAGAGAAAACTCACGAGATCCAGACTTATAATCTATAATTCTTATATATGATTTATCATCCTTTTCATAAATATCAATTCTATCTACTTGACCTGTAAAATAAACTTTTTCATTTGATGAAATCTCAAGAATAATTGGCTTAAACTTTCCTCCTAAAGAAAACTTCAATTCATAAGCTGTTGGAATAAATCTTCCATTTTTCATATGCTCTGATATTGTTAATAAAGTTCTAACTACCACATTTTTTTGCCTTTCTATTCTGTAATTAAACCTTTTTGAATTTTTAAGTAAAGCATTCTTATTTAATTCCAATTGCTCATGAAAAATCTTGTCAACAAGTTCTCTGCAATAATCTTCGTCAATTTTCTCCCAATTGCTCTTTGTTTTAATATATCCATTAGAAACTTCTTCTAAAGCATTGTGCAGCAATATTCCTTCCTCAGGTAAAGTATAATCATGTACTTTTCTTTCCTTAACTTTTAAACCATACTTAGCAAAAAAAGCAAAAGGACAACTAGCAAATTTTTCAATTTTTGAAACAGTCATGGTAAGCGGATCCCCTTGAAGTTTTCTCCATTTTTCTTTGTTGTTAATAATTAAACTGCTTTCATGTTTAAAACCATCGGCATAATTGTCAATCATTTTATTCCAATAGGGTATTTCTTTAAAAAAACTTATAGTAGTGCTATATATTGGATTTTTATCATTTTCAATGGCTATATTAAAGGCTGGAAGCTTTCTTTGAATGGTAAACATTATATCTTTATCATCATTTATATTCATGTCTGTTACTTCTTCGAGTTTTGTAAAAATATATTTAATCCTAGAAATTATAATTGAAGGCCTTAAAGCCGCCCCTTCAAAATCAGATATGGCATATGACAAAACCAAATGATTAGATGCAGAAGTAATTGTTTTATACACATTATAATTAGATTCTAATAATTTAGCTTTTGATGAGTTTGATAATTCAACCCCTTTATTTAACAGAGACTCTCTATCTTGATCTGATAATAAGCCGCTTTCAATAGGTATTTGT
>JAVBPD010000052.1:0-25948 GCA_031549885.1 Clostridiaceae bacterium | reverse complement strand
AAAAAACGTAAATCAAATATTAAAAGTAGACTGGGATAAAGATCATATGGAATTTTTCCTTGAGAAAAACTTTGTTGATAAGAAAAATATAGATAGGCTATTTAGTAAAGTTTTAACTGAAGTAATAAAAAAATGACAATGGGTAATTAAATAAGGGTTTTATAAAAGGTTCCAAATAAAGCCCGAAAACAAGGATTCGTTCCTTCGACAGCAAAAAAAACCAATGTCGAACTGTGGACGAATTGGCGAAGCTATGCCCAAAAATATATGAATAGAATATGAACGACAAAAAAATTCCTATAAAAATGAGAAAATACATAGAAAAATATAAAAAAAGGCAAGAAAAAATTTCCTTTAAAAAGGTCGGAACACATAGGGTTTAAATTGTAAAAGTTGGAGTTAACTATTTATATAAAATAATTAATAAGTTAAAATAAAAGAGAACTATTAGGAGGAAAAGATGATGGGATTAATTGATTTTAAATTTGGAAACTTAAAAAAAGGAGAAAGAGATTTAATCACTGATGTTAAGGGAGTTAAAGTAGGTCATTTTACAATTGATGATGGGGATATCCATACTGGAGTTACAGCAATACTACCTCATGAAGGAAATATTTTTAAAGAAAAAGTTGTAGCTTCTAGTTATGTTATAAATGGTTTTGGAAAAAGCGTTGGGCTTATACAAGTGGAAGAACTTGGTACCATTGAAACACCTATTATTTTGACCAATACTTTAAGTGTCGGTACAGCATTAAGTGGGTTAACTAAGTACATGCTTTTAAACAATGAAGATATTGGAAAAACAACTGGCACAGTTAACTCTATTGTTTGTGAATGCAATGATGGGTATTTAAATGATATCAGGGCAATGAGCGTAAAAGAAGAGCATGTTTTTTATGCTATTGAAAATGCTAAAGAGGATTTTGATGAAGGAAATGTAGGAGCAGGATGTGGGATGAGCTGCTTTGGGCATAAAGGTGGTATAGGGTCTTCATCCAGAGTTATTCAATTGGATAATAAAATGTATACTATTGGCTCTATTGTTTTATCAAACTTTGGTGCCTATGGCGATTTAATATTAAATGGGAAAAAATTTTGTGAAAATAATTTAGATAAAGAAACTGACAAAGGATCAATTATAATTATATTAGCTACTGATATACCATTAAATGAAAGGCAATTAAAGAGAATTTGCAGGAGGGCTCAAGTGGGGCTTTCAAGGTGTGGATCTTACTTAGGAAATGGAAGCGGAGATATTGTCATTGGATTTTCAACTTCAAATAAAATTTCTCATTATGAAGAAAGAGATATTGTAAATATGAAAATTTTAAATGAAAACAAAATAGATTTGATTTTTAGAGCTGTAGCTGATATTACTGAGGAATCTGTCATAAGTTCTATGATTCATGCTAAAACTTTGCAAGGTAGAGATGGTCATGTTAGAAAGTCATTAAATATTAGAGAAGGAAAATAAAAAATGTCAGATATATTTAGAAATATTGCAAGACTTAATAAACAAGGAAAAGCTTATTTAGATATACAACTTAAGGAACATGGAATTAACAGCGGTCAATATTATTATATTTTACATATTTGTGCTAATGAAGGTATAACTCAAGAAAAGATTAGTACAATTGTAAATGTTCATCCAAGCAATATCACAAGGGCCCTTGATATTTTATGTAAAAAGGGATATATCATAAAGGAAGATTTAGAGAGCGACCGCCGCACTTGTAAGCTATATCCTACAGAAAAGGCAAAGAGTATCTTTAATGAGTTAAGGGGATTTGAAAATGAATGGGTAAATATCGTTACAAATGGTTTTTCTGATGATGAAGTAGAGCTTTTAGATAGATTATTGAAGAAGGCAGATGTTAATTTAATTGAATATTTAAAATCATTATAAAATGTAAAAAAAGGCCTTGCTTTAGCAAGCCTTTTTTTAATGGATATTGAATAATTTTTCAGCATTTTTTCCAAGGACTAATTCCTTTTCATAATTTTCTATGTCGAGGTCATTGATAAAATCAACGCCTTTAATGAGCCACTCACGCCTTACAGGATAAGATGAACCAAAGAGTATATGATCAGCACCGCATACTTTTATAGCACATTTAAGTTGTTCTTTTCCCCATGGCAGAGCGTGAGACATATCAAAGAATAAATTGTTTTTTAAGTATTTGCTTAATTTATCATCTTCTGTTTGAAATCTCTCCATAGTTTCATCAATTCCAGATGGTTTTGGCATTAAAATATTTTGGAATGCATAGAATGCTCCTCCTAACATTGTATGAATTAATTTAAGATTAGGAAATTCTTCAAACATACCACTAAAGAGTTCTCTGCCCACTGCAATACCTTGATCTATGCATCTTCCATAGAATCTACGCTGATTCGTATAGTCTTTTATGGATTCATATTCTACAGGGCTTGGCGTATGGTGAACAACTACTGGGACATTAAGTTCATTTAATATTTTAAAGTATGGTTTAAATATTTCATCATCCAAATAAAGTTTTCCATAGTGACAAGCTAATTGCACTCCAACCATACCAAGTTCTTTTGTGCATCTTTCTAATTCATAAATGCATTCTTTTGTAGCCCAAGGTGGAAGGACTGCAACAGCAAGCAATTTTCCGTTGCTGCGCTTAACCATATCAGCCATACCATCATTAACTATGCGACACATTTCAATAGGAAGCCATTCTTGCCATACTGGTATACGGAGGAGAGCCAAATCAATTCTAGCTTCATTTAAATCTTGTAATTTAACTTCTAAGGTATATTGTCCTTCTGCATAATTTAAATTTTCATATCCCTTTGGCTTTTCGAGTACGATTTGGCGTGTGTTTGTTCCAGGAACTGTGCTTAGACGTGCAATCTCGCCAAATGTTCTAGGCACGCATTCTAAAAAACCATTTAATATTTTTTCTTCTGTAAATAAGTTTTCTGGAAGGTAATGCATATTTACATCTATAATCATAAATTACACCTCAAAATTAAAAATAATATATAATATATTTGCGCACGCAATAATATTATATTAATGTTATACCATTTACAAAAGCTATTGTCAATGATACATTAGATGAAAAATCATTACTATTCAATGCTGTTACAAAGCTAGAGCAGTATCTCATTTTATAGGTTTTTGGTATACTAGTGACAAGAACAGATTACTTTTGTAATGTGAAAATAAAAAAATTTAAAAGAAAGGGTTGGGTTTGTTATGAGATATAAAAATCAAAGCAAAATATTGATGGTGTTTTCTGCATTTTTAGTGATTACTTTAACTTCATGTGCAATGATGCTATCTGCAAAGAACAAAGTTCCAGATAAAGTTGAAAATAAATCCCCAAGCGAGCCACCAAATCTCACTGTTACTGTGACTACAAATGGACAAAATATTTATAATGAAATGGGAAAACGTGAGTGGAATGGGGCTAAATTCAAGAGAATGAACCCTTTTGAATATATGGCAAAAAATCAAAAGCTTAAGGACTTGCCATATGTACCTTTCAACAGTTTTATAGAATTATTATTTGATGGGATTAAACCTGATAATATTACTATCTCTGATATGATTATTGATGAAGATGGAAAGGGGAAATACTCTGAAAAAGAGATAGTAGATATTCCATTTGATATAAAAAATGATAAAGGTTTTACTCTTTCAGGGCATATGGCTTCTATACTAAGCTCAAATTCGGAGGATTACAAACCTGGTGCTGTCATAAGAGGATTTTTAATAGTTTGTTCATTTGGTGAAAATAAATGCGATTATGCCTTTGCACTTAGAACAGATGCTGGAGTTACTACATCTCAGATAACAGAAAATTTAAGCGATGATGAAATTTCTAAAAAGATAGATGCTAAATATGCTCCTAGAGAAGACAGAGCAGACCCATATTTTTGGCTCTTTAAATGGAAATGGACAGATGAATCCACACCTCAATATTTTATTTAACAGTTAAATAATAAATATAATGCAAATAAAGCAACATTTTAATAAAATGTGTTGCTTTATTTGCATTCATCAGTCTATTAAGATAGGTCTTAGAATCCAACATATACATGTTTAAACTTTCCACTTATTGGATCATTTTGTGGCAATTCTTGTGATAAGTATATATTTGCATATACATTATTTTTTTTAAGATATTCTGTTAATAAAACTTTTGCTTTTTCAAAGGACTTAACTGCATCATTGCTTAATAATCTTACTTCAACATTATTTTCTTTGTGAAGTACAATTTGAAAGCGGCTTATTTCATCAATTTCCTTTAGCACCGCATAAAGGGCAAGAGGTAGTATTTGGACATCTTTGTTAATCCCCTTAAAAGTTAAAATATCATCTGTACGACCTTCAACTTCTACCCATGGTGAGATATTTCGACATGGGCATTTTTCATGTAAAATCACTCGATCTGTTATTTCATATCGTATAAAGGGCTGCGTAAAATTTGATAAATTAGTCATAAGCCATTTATCTGAGAGCTTTCCATTTGGAACAGGGGTATTATCTTTGTAAACTGGTTCTAATATAATAAAGTCGTCATTTAAATGATAATGCCCATGTATACATTCACAGCTCACAAGGCCACCTTCAGTGCATGAATAAGAGCTTTGAGCATAGCACATAAATGTTTCTCTAAGGTTTTTTTTCATAGAATCATCAATAAATTCTCCACCAGCCATTACTATTACTGGATTAATATGCAATCTACCCATTTTTTGCTCATTTGCAAGAAGGGTTAAAGCCGTAGGATACCCTCCTAACATAGCTGGTTTAAATTTATTAAGCTCATTTACAATTTCATCAAGAGGTTTTAAAACGTCAACTATAGTAACTTGTTTTGCCTTTCTAGGGTTATCAATTTGCCTTTTTCTTATCATGCTATTGCCTAAAAAAAAGCCACCTGAGGCATAAACTCCTGCAGATTTGCCTCCTCGTTTAATAAAAGCAAACATATCTTCTCGTCTAGCATAGCTTCTTAAAATTCCTATTGCTGACATTATATTTTCAGCTTGTTTATCATAAACAACTATAGCAGGGCTTCCAGTAGAACCTGATGTAGTGAAAATTATATATTTATTATTAAAAAGCCTGCCAATGTTATCTTTATTTTCCATGAATTTTTTTATTTCAGATAGATGTATAGTTTTATCTGTAACCCATTCATCAAAGTACTCCATCATTTGAATTTTATTTGTAACAGGTAATTCTGATAAATGAAAATTTGGTTTTATATTTGAGTAGAGCTCTTTAAAGTATGGGCTATTTAATTTTGCATATTCAACTAATTCATGAAGTCTTTTATTTTGTATAAATTCTCTAGCTTTTATATCTTTTTTCTTATAGCTTGATACACTTTTAAATGCACTTAAAAAATTCATCTGCTTCATATAATTTCACCTCAAAAAAATGAACTGTATATTTAAATCCATTATATATTTTGAACATATTTAAGTCCATTATAAAAATTTCAAAATTATAATAAATAAAAAAAGACTGTTTCAGCGCTAATTAGTTTTGAAACAGCTTTATTTTAATATATTGTTAACTTCCCAATTTATCTGCAAGCATTATAGCTGCAAAAACACTATCTTTAGTAACTTCAAAAGGCATATTGTGGATTGTTTCCCCGGGGACAACACTTGCCTCTGCTACCTTTTTAATGTCATCTATATTTGAATTGTCAATTCCAAGTTCGCTTAAATTTGTAGGAAGTCCTACAGCTCTACAAAAATCTATAATCTCATTTATTCCAACTAATTCAGCATTTTCTAAACATAATTGAACTATTGTTCCAAAAGCAACTTTTTCTCCATGATAGAATTTATGAGTTTCTTCTAAAACAGTCAATCCATTGTGTATAGCATGTGCAGCAGCAAGTCCGCCGCTTTCAAACCCAATGCCGCTTAAGTATGTATTTGCTTCTATAACATTTTGAACTGCAATAGTATTTACTCCGCTTTCAATGGAAATTTTAGCTTTTAACCCATCTTGCATAAGAGTGTTTAAACAAAGCTCTGCTATTGCCATAGCAGTTAATGAACATGTTCCACCTGCAATTGAGGTAGCATTTGAAAGTTTACATGCTCTAGCTTCAAAATAAGTAGCAAGGGCATCACCAATACCTGCAACTAATAATCTAGCAGGAGATTTAATGATAATATCTGTATCTACAACCACAACATTTGGATTTGATTTTAGAAATAAATACTGGTCAAACTTTCCGTCATCAGTATAGAGAACAGCGAGGGCGCTGCAAGGTGCATCTGTTGATGCTATTGTAGGAACGATTATTACAGGAAGATGCATATAATATGCCACTGATTTTGCAGTATCTAAAGTTTTTCCGCCTCCAATGCCTATAACCACGTCTAAATCCTTTGTCTTTAAATCATCAATAATCCTATTGATTTCATTTTTACTACATTCTCTGTTAAATTTTTCTAAATTTATCGGAGTATTACTTTTTTCAAAGCTACTTACAATTTGCTCTTTGTAATTTTTAAGTACAGAAGGACTAACAATAGCATAAGCACCTTTACTGCCTACGTTTGCAAAATATTGATGCAATTTTTTTATTTCTCCAGGTCCTTGTACATACCTAGATGGTGATAAAATAACTCTATTCAAAATTATTCCTCCTAAAAATTGATACATTAATTATAGCACTTTAATGTATCAAAAACTATGGAAATTGTTTTCAAGAGGTTATGAATTTAAAATAAAGTATTTGATTTTTTGATTTTTTAAATATACTACAATATTATAAATAATATTGAGGTTTTTATGAAAAATTTAAAATTAGATAAGTATTATTAAACCTTCTTTAAAGCTCCTCTTCTATTGTTACTTTCAATTTCATGGTCTTTCCATAGATCATTGTGATTTTTATTTTTCATTACAGTACTTCTCCAATATCAAAAAGTCTGTTGAAAATTTCATAGTTTAAATCTGATATACTATCTAAAAGTTCAGGATCTATTTGTGTATTTTCTCCTTTTAACATATTAGTTAAATGTCCATTTTTTAAAAATTGGACATTTACATCTTTTTTGTTTATCCACAAATTTTTATTGATGACTTCATCTATTTTATTTTTTGCTGCTTTATTTTTATCTGCAAGATCAAATGCATAAATTAAATTGCTTAAAGATGATAATATGTAAGGGCTATGAGTTGTTATAAAAATATTGTTAAAAAAGTTATAACAAAGAGCCATTAATTCAGTTATGTATTTTTGAGATTTAGGAAATAAATGAGCCTCTGGTTCTTCAACAAATAAGTCGACTTTTTTATTTATAAAATATGTTAATGTATTTATTATGCTTAAAGCCTCTTGCTGACCTGAGGATGCATCTTTTAATTTTATATATTTATCATTATTAAAGTAAATTCTATCCTCATTTGACTCTCTTTTATAAACTCCTTTTAAAATATTGTTGCTTAAATTAGATATTAATTCATTTAAATTCTCATCTTTGATTTCATTAGATAAATATACATCTATTCCACTTGATAAATTTTTACTTATTAAACTAAAATCCTTTATAAATGTTGATGTTGGCCATTCTAAAAGGGTATTATAAATATTTTCTTCAATATCTATAATGTCAGCATATTCTTTTAACCTATTTATGGAGCTTCTTGAAGCTGGGATAAATACTGATTGGTTTTGATTAATATTTTGTTTAATATTATGCCAATAATCATTTCCTTCATTTAAAACTTTTTTAAACTCTATATCTATGTAATTTTTAATGGGGCTTATATCAAATATGAACTCATCATTAGTATTATCAACATATGTCTTTCTACCTATAAAGTCTTCATAACTAATTGTAAATTTGTCATTTAAATATTCTCCAAAATTTTTTAAAAAATTATTTTTAATTTTTCCTATAATGTTATAGATAAATTCACCTAAATATCTTGGATTATTTTTATATTCATTGTTCCACCATAAATTATAAATTCTTCCAATTTCATACTGAAAAAAATAAATTAACTTTAAAATGGTGCTCTTTCCAGAAGCCTGTTCTCCAAAAATAACATTAAATCTTTTTATTTCAAAATCTACATGTTCTATTGGAGCAAAATTTTCAATAATTATTTTAGCCATAAAAAAAATTCTCCTTTAAATAGCAATAGCGTTAAATATATTGTATAATTTTTTATATAATTTTGCACATAAAACTTTTCAAATATAGTATTTATTTTACTTTGACTAGGATTATACATGGAGGTTACAATGAATAATGATATTTACATTGGAAAAATAGAAGATTTAGACGAACTTGAAATTTTATATGATGATTTAAATGATTATTTAGGGTCAAATGTTAATTACCCTAGCTGGATTAAAGGGGTTTATCCAATAAGAGAAACAGCCAAAGAGGGGATAATGGAAAAAAGTTTATTTGTTTTAAAAATAGACAATAAAATTGCAGGCTCTATAATTTTAAATCATAAAGAAGAAGAGGTATATAATCAGGTTAAGTGGGGTATTGATGCAGAACATAATGATATAATTGTAATTCATACTTTAGCTGTTCATCCTAATTTTATGCATCAAGGAGTTGCAATTAAATTATTAAATTTTGCAAAAGAATATGCTATAGAGCAAAGTGCAAAGGCAATAAGGCTAGATACTTCAATTCACAATAAAGCTGCAATAGCATTATACGAAAAGCTAGGTTATAAATATGTTGGGGTAGTTGATTTAGGATTAGGATATAAGCATTTAAAATGGTTTAAACTATATGAATTAATTATTTAACAAAAGTTTAATTTTTTCACGAAAGGATTTTTAAGATGAAGGAGCTTCTAACTATATTAGAAAATATGAATAGCTATGATTTAGATATTCTTTTAAAAGCTGCTGATATGAAATATGCAGGGCTTAGAAAAAATGAAAAAGTTGCAGCTCTTATGAATTTTTATAAACAAGAAGACTGTATTTTAAATATTTGGAAATCATTAGATAAAGTTGAAAGCGCAATTTTAACCCTTATTGTGCAATGCAATTATAGACCATATTCTAGTGACTTTAAAAAATTAGAGGAAAAATTTGGTGAAGGATCGATAAAGTTTTTTACTGATGATTATGGTCATTATTCTAAAAAAAAGACAAAACTAAATCTTATACGCATTAACAAAAGATATCCTGATTTTATTAAAAAAGAGATTAAAAGGCTTAATATAATTCCTCCGCTTCCTATAGAGTTTAATCCAGTTAAGGATGTTGGAAGTATTGATGAGTACCATGGAAAAATAATAGATCGAGCTAGCAGAATATCAGATTTTGTTAAATGCTAAAGTTATAGGGATACAAGCAGATAAGTACATATTGGGAGAAAATGCCGCTTATTTTGTGGGACTTAATAACTTATCTAAGGTATCCCTTCTTTATGATGCTTATATTACTCACAACAATAAATATATAAATGAGTGTGAAAGAATAACAGCAGAAAAATACTCCTTTAATCCTGGATATTGGGATTTTAGTGGTCCTATGAAAATTATCACAACATACTTAGCTAAGTGTAAAGTGGAAGAATGGATTGATATGGATGAATTTGCTACTGTAATTAGAAAAAAGCATTTAGATTTTTTATCTGGTATTACAGGAAATGTAACTATGCGAGATGATTATTATCTTCAATATTTTCATGAAACTAACTTTTATACTTTTGAATATCATTTTATTGAAGTTGTTCTCATGGAATATTTAGCTGTTTTAGGAGCAGTTGATGTGCTGGTTCATTTAGAGTGGGACGATTATGGCACTAGATTTTTTACAGGTGTTTCATATTTTAGGCTTACAAAGCTTGGAGAATATTTATTAGGTTTAAATCCTGATTTTGTATTAGAAGAAAAATCAACAGGTAGTGCAACTGGATTTGTAGTGCAACCTAATTTTGAAATAATAATCCCAAATGGGCCTCAAAGACTAACTCATGAATTATATTTTGACCCATTCCTTGAGAAAACTGTTAAAGATGAACAGGTGTCTATTTATAAATTAGATTTTAAAGGCATGGTAAAAGCTTTAGAAATGGGAATTAATATTGAAGATATTTATGAATATATAAAGAATTGTTCATCACAAGCTATTCCTGACAATATATCTTTCGCATTTAATGATTTTATAAAAAATAGCAAGAGAATTTTTATTAGAACTATTACTGTAATTGAAACAGATGATGAGTTTCTTTTAGAAGAAATTAAAAATTATAGTGGTGTAAAAAAATCTGTAAAAAAAGTATTAAAAAATGCAATTGAAATTGATAAAAATCAAGTTTTAAAAGTTAAAAGAGAAATTGAGAAAAATAAACGTTTTGTCTTAGTAGAAAGGGAATTGAAATAATGGAGCCTATAACCCTATTATTGTCCAAAGTGACATGTCTATTTTGCTTGAGGTTATGAATCCTATTTCTCCTTGGAATGCAACTAAACGACAGATGTTTTTAACAGAGCAAGGGTATAAATATAGCATTGTTTCATTTGATGAATTTTAAAGTATTACTTGTTCTGAATTAATTTTAGTGATAATATTCAAGTATAACATTAATATTTTTAGGAGGATTTTTTTTATGTCTATTAGAGAGATAAGTTTTAAGTCCTTTAATGAACGCGACGTAATAAAAGGTTTTATTTATACACCCATAGTACAACCAAAAGCTTGCGTGCAGGTTGTTCATGGTTTTGGAGAGCATTCTAGGCGTTACATTCATCTTATTTACAAATTACTAGATGAAGGCTTTGTGGTTTGTGCCGATGATCATGTAGGACATGGATTAACTGCTGCTTTTAATGATACTTGGGGAGATTTTGGACATAAAGGTTATATGACAACTACTGAGGATGAAAATACTCTAAGAAATCTTGTTTTAAAGGATTATCCAAATTTGCCTTACATAATGTTTGGTCATAGTTGGGGATCTATGATAGCAAGGAATTATGCTTCTGTTTATGGAAATGGTATGACAGGATTAATTATCTGTGGTACAGCTGCGATGCTTCCAAATGTTCCAGATTTAGCTAAGGAAATGAAGGAATTAATCGATGAGGGCAAAGGAAGTGAAGTAAAACCAGAATTTTTAATGAGAATGTTTGCCGGCATGGTGGATAGGTATGAAAATCCAAAAACTCCAAATGATTGGATTGCAACAGATCAAGGTGTTGTTTTAGACCACAGTCAAGATCCATTTAATAATTTAAATAATCCACCTACAATTCAATCGCTTTATGATGTTGGTCATATTCTTCAAATGATAGAAGGGGAGAGTTGGGCAGAAAAGGTTCCAAAAGATCTTCCTATTTACAATATTGCAGGGGATCAAGATCCTGTTGGTAATTATGGTGAAGGAGTTTACAAGGTTTCCAATTGGCTTTGGAATACAGGTCATAAAGTTACCACAAAGGTGTATTCAAATTACAGACATGAGATTCATAATGAACCTGAAATTAGAGAAGAAGTAGAAAGTGGAATAATCCAATTTATAAATAGCATAATAATTAATAAATAGCTTTGAACTTTAAGTTCAGGGCATTTTTTTTAAAATATGTAACATGTATAAAGAAGGGGATGTGGTTATTTATGGAACGAAAAATTGCCTTAGTAACTGGGGCAAGCAGTGGTATGGGTCGTGAAACTGCACTTGCACTCTCTAAAAAGGGTATTTTTGTTGTAATGCTTTGCCGAAATTTAAAGCGAGGGAAAGCTGCGATGGAGTATATTAAAGAGAAAGCTCATTGCGTAAATGTTGATTTAATGCTTTGTGATTTAGGTGATATATCAGATATATATAGATTTTGTGAAGATTTTAAAAAAAAATATACACATCTTGACATTTTAATCAATAATGCAGGTGTATTAAATTTTAATAGACAAGAAACAAAAGATGGCTTAGAAATGCACTTTGGTGTATGCCATATTGGACATTTCCTATTAACTAATCTTTTACTTGATGGTATGAGCGAAAATGCACGTATTGTTATGGTGAGTTCAGTTGCTCATAAGGTAGGGAAGGTGCACTTTGACGATCTTGGTTTAAAGAATGGGTATTCTGTGGCTAAAGCATATAGTCAAGCTAAACTTTGCAATTTGCTATTTTCAAAAGAATTAACTAAGCGATTAGAAAATACCAATATTACTATAAATTGCGTACATCCTGGTGCAGTGATAACAAATATTGGAGCAAGGCGCAGGGAAGGTATGACCAATATTAACTGGATCCGCAAAACTGCAGGTGCTATACTAGCTCCCTTTGTAAAAACACCAGAAAAAGGTGCTGCTACTGCAATTTATGTTGCAACAAGCAAAGAATGCGAAAATATGAAAGGCATGTATTTTGCAAACTGTAAACTAGCAAAGCCATCAGTCAAAACTAAAGATGAGAAGCTTGCGCAGAAATTATGGATGGTTAGTGAACAAATCACAGGGTTAAATAATATAGAAAAAAAGCTGCTAAAAAGCAACTAAATTATAAACACAAAGAATGCAAGAACAATGATTCCTAAAATTATTCTGTAATACCCAAAGACTTTAAAATCGTGTTTTTTAATATATCCCATAAGAAATTTAATGGCTAAAATTGAAACAAGAAAGGAAACTGCCATTCCAACAAACAATATTAAAAACTCATATGTAGTAAAACTAAATCCAAATTTTATAAGTTTTAATAAGCTTGCTCCAAACATTATAGGAATTGCTAAAAAGAATGTAAATTCAGCTGCAATATACCTTGATGCTCCAAAAATCATACCACCTATAATAGTTGCTCCTGATCTTGATGTTCCAGGAATTAAAGCAAGTATTTGAAAAATACCTATAATAAGTGCAACTTTATAACTTAATTCATTAAAATTATTTATTATAGGTTTCTTGTTTTTATTAAGGTTTTCAATGACGATAAATAATATTCCATATACAATTAAGGTAACTGCAACAGTTTTATAATTATAAAAGATTTCATCTATTTTATCATTAAATAAAATACCTATGATTCCTGCTGGTACACAAGCGATTAAAACTTTAATCCAAAGGTTAATGGTCTCTTTTTTTTGTATGGAATCTTTCTTCCTAGAAAATGGGTTTAATTTATTAAAGTATAAAAATATTACGGAAAGAATAGCGCCTAATTGAATAACAACAAAAAACATTTCTTTAAACTCTTTAGAAACATTTAATTTTATAATTTCATCTATTAAAATCATATGACCAGTGCTGCTTATGGGAAGCCATTCTGTAATTCCTTCCACAACTCCTAAAATAAAAGCCTTTAATAGTTCAACAATCTGCATTTATACACCCCTTAATTTAACTTCATAAAGAAATTATAACCTAAAAGCTTAAAAAAATAATGATTTTAGATAATAATTAAAAAAGAATAATATAAATTATTTTTTTATAGGTATAGGATTTTTTTAAAACTTGTGTTAATATAAGAAACAGAGTATATAAGCTATAGCAATTAAATATGCTACTAATTAAAGTAACATTATTGAAAAAAGGGGAGTAACTCACCTTATATAGGTTATTATTATCATCATCACGAATATAGTTTTGCTGTATTCTGGTAATAATTATAAAGAGTAAGACCTTGATTCATGACTTTGTTGTGAATTAAGGTTATTTTTTTGTTCTATTTTAGTTAAAGGAGTTGTAAATTTATGTGGTTTAAGAAAAGTGTGGAGGAAACAATCAGTCTTTTGGAAACAAATTCAACTACAGGGTTAAGTAACAATGTTATTGATGAGCGAATAGCAAAATATGGTGAAAATAAATTAATTGAGAAAAAGAAAAAGAGCATTTTTCAATTAATCATAGCACAATTAAATGACATCCTTATATATATATTGCTAGCAGCAGCAATAATCTCCATAGCAGTTGGGGAAATTGCAGATGGAATTATAATATTATTTGTTATAATAATAAATGCTGTAATTGGAGTAATACAAGAATCTAAAGCGGAAAAAGCAATGGAAGCACTAAAGAAACTTTCCTCGCCAAAAGCCGTTGTCAAAAGAGATGGAAAAATTCAAGAAATTGATTCAGAAAAGGTTGTTCCAGGAGATATAGTTATGATTGATGCAGGAAGATATCTTCCTTGCGATTTACGATTAATAGAAAGTGTAAATTTAAAAATTGAAGAATCTGCTCTAACGGGTGAATCTGTTCCTGTAGAAAAATATTCTAATGAAGTTTACGAAAAAGATAATACTCCTTTAGGGGATCAAAAAAATATGGCTTTTATGTCCACGCTCTGCACATATGGCAGAGGTGTTGGAGTTGCCGTTGAGACAGGTATGAATACTCAAATTGGTAAAATTGCTACAATGCTAGAGGAACAAGTAGAGGATTTATCACCACTTCAAAAGAAAATTGAAGAATTAGGAAAGGTTCTTGGAATAGCGGCCCTCGCTATATGTGCTATTATGTTTGTAGTTGGCATGTTACAAGGAAGAGCTTTTTTTGAAATGTTCTTAACAGCAATAAGCTTAGCTGTTGCAGCAATTCCTGAAGGACTTCCAGCTATTATAACCATTGTTCTTGCAATAGGAGTTCAAAAGATGGTAAAAGAACACGCCATCATAAGAAAGCTTCCTGCAGTTGAAACATTAGGTGCTGTTAATGTAATATGCTCAGATAAAACAGGAACCCTTACTCAAAATAAAATGACAGTTACAAAATATTACGCTGATGGAATAAAAAGTATAAAAGAGTTTGATATAAATAATCCAGTTGAAAAACTTTTATTAGAAAACATCATGCTCTGCAATGATGCAACATTAGATGAAAATTCAAGCACTGGAGATCCTACAGAAATTGCGCTTTTACAAGTGGGGAAACCATTTGATATAATAAAGAACGATATAGATAAGGAATACAAAAGAGTATTTGAATATCCATTTGATTCTGATAGAAAGCTCATGACTACAGTAAATAAGTTCAATGATGACTATTATGTGTTGACTAAGGGAGCTATAGATAATTTATTGAAAATTTGTAATAGAGCATTGATAAACGGAAAAACAGTTGATATTACAGATGAAATTAAAGATGAAATTATGAAAAACTCTAATTTTATGTCAGATGAAGCTTTAAGAGTGCTTGGAAGTGCATATAAAATTGTAGACAAGGTTCCTACAAGTTTTGATAATTTAGAAAATGATCTTACGCTTATAGGGCTTGTTGGAATGATTGACCCACCAAGAGAAGAGGTTAAAGGTTCTATTGAGACATGTGTAAATTCCGGAATCAAAACCATAATGATTACTGGAGACCATAAAAACACTGCTGTTGCTATAGCAAAGGAATTAAAGATTGCAAATGGTGAAGATGAAGCAATTTTTGGAGTTGACCTTGATAGGTTAAGCGATGATGAAATTGACAACAAAATTGATAAATTAAGAGTGTTTGCAAGGGTTTCTCCTGAACATAAAGTTAGAATTGTAAAAGCATTTAAGAGAAAGGGCAATATTGTTTCAATGACTGGTGATGGTGTAAATGATGCTCCTTCTTTAAAAATGGCTGATATAGGGGTTGCTATGGGGATTACTGGTACAGACGTTTCTAAAGGCGCTTCTGATATGATTTTAACAGATGATAACTTTGCAACTATTGTTAAAGCTGTTGAAGAGGGAAGAAATATATTTAATAATATTAAAAAATCCATCATGTTCCTCCTTTCTTGTAATTTAGGAGAAATAATCACGTTGTTCCTTGCTATAATATTAAACTGGGCAACTCCATTAAAACCTATTCATATACTTTGGGTAAATTTAATTACAGACTCATTTCCTGCGCTTTCATTAGGAGCCGACCCTGGTGATAAAGATATAATGAAAGAAAAGCCAAGAGATCCAAAGCAAAGTTTGTTTAAAAATAACGCATTGCCAATGATTTTAAATGGGATTCTAATTGGAGTTATTTCACTTGCAGGATTTATAATAGGAATAAAAATTCACAGTGGAGATACTAATATATTACCTCTTTACCCAGCACATTTAACTGAGGAAGCTTTAATGTATGGCCAAACTATGGCATTTATAATTTTAAGCGTATCTCAATTAGTTCATTCATTAAATATGAGACACAATGTAAAATCCATATTTCAAATTGGTTTGTTTTCAAACAAATACCTTATATACTCGATTATATTAGGATTAGTGTTACAAATTGGAGTAGTTTCCATTCCGTTTTTGCAAACAACATTCTCAGTTGTATTTTTAACATTAACTGATTGGATTATTGTATTTTTGCTTTCACTTCTTCCGCTAGTTTGTACAGAGATTGTAAAGGTATTTATTAGATTAAAGAACAAATAACAACAAAACCTTAATTCATAATTTAGTTGTGAATTAAGGTTTTTTTATTATAAATAAATTTTTTTATTAATGTTATATATATTGTGGTATTTGTTAATGATTAAATTAGAAAAGTTTCGTGAGGTGTGAAATGTTTAAAGATTTGTTTAAATATAGGCCGTTTTATTGGATATTCGTTATATTAACTGCTATTTTAACTTATGGTTTTGCATTAACTCATATTTCTATAGGCGTTGATGATGACCTTATATTTACATATGCAAACGGCGTTTCAGCTTCAAATGGAAGATTTGGAACTTTAATTACTAAACTATTTTTTAATTCTTACGATTTTTTTCCGTTTTGGAGAGATTTTTTAGGATTATTGTTAATTGTAATTGGAATAACGCTATTTTCGAATTTATTAAATAAATATTCTCATGGTTTATTTGATGAAAAAGCTATGACAATTTTCGCATGTGTATCAATATCGTTTCCATTTATATCAACAAATTTTATATTTCAAGCTGCAACAATTGAAACTGGACTTGTGATGGTTTTAGCAGCCATGTCTTTATATTTTTTAGCTGAATTTATATTAAATAAACAACATGCTCTTAATCTCATTTTTTCCATATTGCTATTAACATATGGAATATCATTTTATGAAAATGCTTGTATGTACTTTTTTTCTGGTTTTTTTATGATCTTGTTTGTAATGGAAATGCATTTTGATAAACTTAGAGAATTCAATAAATATAAAGTGAAAAATATGCTAAAAGCAAGTTTATATGCGCTTTTAGTATTAGTTATATCTATAGCCTTATGGAAGATACTAGGGCAAATTATTATAAAAATATATAGACTTCAGCCAGCACATTATAAAGATGCATATATGAAATATGGAAATGAAAACTTTATTATTAGCGCTTTAAGCTATTTTAAAGTCATAGCTAAGTATGTGTACTATGAAATTTTTATGGTTTTATATTGCATTATTATAAGTTTTATAGCAATTAAGTTTTATCTTAAAAAGAAATCATTGCGCATTTTTGTTATAGCTACAATTATCATGCTTTATTCACTTAGTACATATTGTTATGCTGAAAATTTATCTCTACAATCGCTTCTATTTAGCAATCCATATATACTGCATACAATTTTTATTATATTCATCTCTGTGGGAATAATTGGCTTCATATCTATTTATTTTTGTATAAATTATAAATCATTTTTACTGTTATTTATAGGAATTGGAATTATTATAGCTGCATTTTCATTGTATTTTTACACTGGAAATTTACGCCTTCCGTTTCGTTCAGTTGTAAACTTATGCATATTAGTAGGGTTTGCTTTTGCTTTGTTATTTAATACTTTTAAAAATAATAAAAAGCTTAAGTATATAATTGGATTTTTAATTGTCTTAGTTGTACTTAATCAATCAAAAATTTCTACAGATAATTTCTTTACAGATTATAAGCGATATCAATTAGATTTATCATTAATGAACAATGTTATATATGATATTGAAAAAAATCAAAATAGTAATTTAAAAATTCCAGTTGTTTTTGTAGGAAGACCTGAAAACAATAATATAAAAGATGGGGGAAGAGGCAGTATAGAAGGAATTTCTGTTTTTAATTTCGTTAGAGATGAAGATATTGAAACTGAATTAAATTCTGGAATTTTATGTAGTTTTTTTAACATGCATGGATATAAAATTTATCCTCCTAATTCAATTAATAAGGATATTATCAAAGAAGAAATTAAGGATATGTCTTCTTACCCACAAGATGGATATGTTAAAAAAGAAAAAGATTATATTATTGTGAAATTAGGAAAGTCTCTCCTTGAAAATTATTAAACTCCAAATTTAATCATTGACATTCAAAAACAATCATGATATTGTTAATATATAATCAAAAACGATCATGGGGTGGTACTAGTGTTTGCAGAAGAAAGAAAAAATAAAATATTAGATATGCTTCAAAGTCAAAATAGAGTTAGAGTATTAGAGCTTGTTGATAATTTAAAGGTTTCAGAAGCAACTATAAGAAGAGATCTTCAAGAATTAGAAGAAGCAGGGCTTTTAAAAAGAACTCATGGTGGGGCAATTTTAAACTCACCATCCAATGTAGAGCTATCTTTTAATGAAAAAGAAATCACTTTGCTTGATGAAAAAAAATATATTGCAAAGCTTGCATCAGATTTTGTCATAGATGGAGACATTATTATATTAGATTCTGGAACAACTACTATACAAATGGTACCATTTATATGCCATAAAAATATAACAGTGATAACAAATTCCATTGCTGTTGCTTTTGCATTAAGCTCATATGAAAATATTAATTTAATTGTATTAGGTGGACAACAAAGATCTATAACAAAGTCTGTGGTTGGAAGCTTTACCATTGAAATGCTTTTAAGACTAAATGCTAATAAAGTTTTTTTAGGTACAAATGGGCTTGATATAAAAATAGGTGCAACCACTCCAAATATTGAGGAAGCAAACACAAAGAGCCATATGATATGTGCTTCTGATGAGGTGTTTTTATTGCTTGATAATTCTAAATTTAATAAAGTTTCTCTTGCAAAATTTGCAAATTTATCAGAAATTAATTCAATTATAACTGATAAAAATACTCAGGATGTTATTTTGAATTTATATAGAGAACTTGGCATTAAAGTGATTAATTAGGAGGAAAGTATGATAACAACACTTACATTAAATCCAGCTATGGATAAAACATTAATTTTAGAGAATTTCGTTGTAAACGGTGTAAATAGAGTTAAAAGTGTAAATCTTGATGCAGGCGGTAAAGGCATCAATGCTTCTAAAGTCATAAAAGCTTTAGGAAAAGACACAGTTGCTCTTGGATTTTTAGGCGGAGAAACTGGTGAATCCATCATATCAATGCTTAAAGATAAAGGTATTGATGAGGATTTTATAAGGATCAGTGGAAATACTCGTACCAATACAAAAGTTGTAGATATAATAAACAATACTTGTACAGATATAAATGAAAATGGACCTGAAATTAATAATAATGAATTAAAAGAGCTTATGGAAAAAGTATTATTACATTCTTTTAAATCTGAAATTTTTATTTTATCTGGCAATGCACAAAGCAGCATTCCCAGTACAATTTACAAAGATATTATTGAGAGCATAAATTCTAATACTAAAACTATACTTGATGCAAGTGGAATTTTACTTAAAGAAGGCGTTAAAGCAAAACCTTGGATGATAAAACCAAATATATCCGAACTTAGAGAACTAACTCAAAAAAATATAAATACCATAGATGAGCTTATTGTTGAATGCAATTTTATTTTAGATTATGGAATAAGTTATGTTTGTGTTTCACTTGGAGAAGATGGGCTTATTTTAATGTCAAAGGATGGGACATGCCTTGCAACTCCTCCAAAAGTAATAGCAAAAAGCACCGTTGGAGCTGGTGATTCTGTTGTTGCGAGTCTTGCAGTTAGCTTTTTAAATGGTGAAGATTTAATTGAAGCTTCAAAAAAAGCCTGTGCTATTAGTGCAGCTACTGTAACCTTAGAAAATACTGGAGTGCCCAGTAAAGAAATTATTGATAAATTTTATAATCTTATAAAAATTAAAAATTATTAAAGGAGGACTTATACATGAATTCAAAAGGTAGTCTGAAACAATCTGTTCAAGGTTTTGGAAGATTTTTAAGTGGAATGGTACTTCCAAACATCGGTGCTTTCATAGCTTGGGGACTTATAACTGCTCTTTTTATATCTACTGGTTGGATACCAAATGAACATCTATCTAAATTAGTAGGGCCTATGTTAACCTATTTAATACCCCTTCTTATAGCATATACTGGAGGAAAAACAGTAGGAGGCCTTAGAGGAGGAGTTATTGGTGCCATTGCTGCTATGGGAGTTATAATTGGTGCAGATATAACAATGATTATGGGTGCTATGATAATGGGACCAGTTGCAGGATGGATTATTAAAAAAGTAGATAGCTATTTAGAGGATAAAATTCCTGCTGGATTTGAAATGCTTGTAAATAATTTTTCCTTAGGTATAATAGGTGCTATTTTAGCTGTATTAGGATATTTAGTAATTGGACCATTTGTTCAGCTATTGACAAATATTTTAGGTGCAGGTGTTCAAGTTGTTGTAAATGCAGGTCTTCTACCATTTATATCTATATTTATTGAACCTGCTAAAGTATTGTTTTTAAATAACGCAATTAACCATGGTATATTAGGACCTCTTGGAGCTGAACAGGTTCAAGCTGCTGGAAAATCTATATTTTATTTGCTTGAAACAAATCCTGGACCTGGACTTGGAGTACTTCTTGCATATTGGTTTTTTTCAAAAGGAAGCGCAAAACAATCATCCCCTGGAGCGATTATAATACATTTCCTTGGCGGAATTCATGAAATATATTTCCCATATGTTTTAATGAACCCTTGGCTTATATTAGCTTGTATTGGTGGAGGATTTGCTGGAATATTAACTAATTCAATTTTAGGAGCAGGATTAGTAGGGCCACCTTCTCCAGGTAGCATATTTGCACTTACAATGATGAGCGCTCCAGGAGATATTTTAAAAGTTTGGCTTGGAGTTATTGTGGCTACTGCAGTATCATTTTTAATAGCTGCTGTATTTGTAAAAAGAGCAGCATCTAAAATGAATGATGAAGATCTTGAAAATGCAAAAAGCAAAGTATCTACTATGAGAGCTGAAAGTAAAGGTGAACAAGTTTCAATAATTAACCCAAAATCAATAATTTATGCATGTGATGCAGGAATGGGCTCTTCAGCTATGGGAGCTTCAATGCTTAAAAGGCGTTTAAAAGATAAGGGTTTTGATATACAAGTTAAAAACTATGCCATAAATGAAATACCAAAAGATGCAAGTATAGTTGTAACCCATGAACAGCTTACACAAAGAGCAAAATCAGCAGTTCCAACGGCATACCATATTTCCGTAACTGACTTTTTAGATATGTCTATAGCTGATGAATTAGAGCAAATATTAAGAAATAATAGCTCTAATATTGCTTCTAAAGAAATATCTAAGGAATATTTTAATGATGATTTAATTAAAAAAGAAAACATTCTATTAGCTCAAAGAGGGGACTCAAGAGATGAAGCAATTAGAAAAGCTGGCAATATTTTAGTAAAAAATGGATATGTGGATTCAAGCTATGTAGATGCAATGCTCAAACGTGAAAAGGATGTTTCAACTTATATGGGAAAAGGAATTGCAATGCCTCATGGTGTTGAAGCTTCTAAAAAATCCATTAAAAAATCTGGGGTTTCTGTTATTTTATATCCAAATGGCGTTGATTTTGATGGCAATAAGGCTTACATCGTAGTTGGAATAGCTGGCAAGGAAAATGAACATTTAGGAATAATTTCTAAAATAGCAGAAATATTAGATCAACAAGATGAGAATGGCATTAAAAAAATAGCAAATTCTAATGATGCTAGCTATATACTTAACTTATTTAAATAAGCTGTTTAGAAAGGGCTGAGAAAATGAAAACCAAAGCAGTTCGCCTTTATGGTGAAAATGATTTAAGGCTTGATGAATTTGAACTTCCTGAAATTAAAGATGATGAAATATTAGTAGAGGTTATAACAGACAGCATATGCATGTCAAGCTATAAAGCAGCAATTCAAGGTAAAAAACATAAAAGGGTGCCTTCAAATATAGATACTAATCCTATTATAATTGGACATGAATTTGCTGGAAATATTGTAAAGGTTGGCAGAGAACATAAAGATAAATTTAAACCAGGCACAAAATTTGCCCAGCAGCCAGCACTTAATTATAAGGGGTCTATGTATTCTCCTGGCTATTCATATGAATACTTTGGGGGAGATTGCACTTATTGCATAATTCCAAAAGAAGTTATGGAAATAAATTGCCTTTTAAATTATTCAGGAAAATCCTATTATGAAGCATCGCTTGCTGAACCAATGAGCTGCATAATTGGAGCTTACCATGCTATGTATCACACAGAAATGGGGAATTATGTTCATAAAATGGGGATTGTAGATGGAGGCAAACTTGCAATTATTGCAGGAGCAGGTCCAATGGGTCTTGGTGCCATAGATTATGCCCTTCACGCAAAACCTCGCCCTTCGCTTTTAGTGGTTACAGATATTAATAATGAAAGGTTAAACAGAGCAAGGGAAATATTTACTAAAGAAGGAGCTAATAAATGCGGCGTTGAGCTTGTTTTTGTAAACACAAATGAATTAGAAAATCCTGTAGAATATTTAAGGGATTTAACTAATGGAACTGGCTTTGATGACGTAATGGTATTTGCAGCTGTTAAAGATGCAGTTGATATAGCTGATAGAATATTAGGAAGAGATGGATGTATGAATTTCTTTGCAGGACCTTCTGATACAGAATTTAAAGCGAAGATAAATTTATACAATGTTCATTATAGCTATACTCATGTTATGGGTACAACTGGAGGCAATACTGATGATTTAATAGAATCCCTTAAGATGACTGAGGAGGGACTTATAAATCCTGCTGTAATGATAACTCATATTGGTGGAATTGATGCTGCAATTGAAACTACTTTAAACCTTCCTAAAATACCTGGTGGGAAAAAATTAATCTATACTCATATTGATTTGCCTCTTATTGCTATAGATGATTTTGAAGAAAAAGGAAAAGAGGATATTAGATTTAAAGAACTAGCTAAAATATGTAAAAAAAATAAAGGACTGTGGTGCCTTGAGGCAGAAGAGTATTTGCTTGGAACTTTTAAATAGTTAAACTTAAAAAAGGATTTCAAATGGAATCCTTTTTAGTTTAATTATTAGGGTTTTATCTTCAAATTTTCTTAATGAAGAATTTTACTACAATAATCCTCAAAAACTTTACAAAATTCATCTACATCACAATATAATTCTGTTATAATATCTATAAGGTTTTTCATATTGGATCTTTCCTTTCTGTTTAATTTTTTAATTCAATATTAACAGATTTAGGTTAGATCATTATATTTTTTCTATAAGGCTTCATAAAATTCAATGATAAAAAAGATGTTTTAAATACCTCATTAAAAATGGGAAAATTGAGAACATGTTGGCTTATGCTAATATGTCTTCCCCCCATAATTAAAGTTTAGGGGCTTCTCAGTATAAAAAGGTGATTTTTGTGACTAAAGAGTATAGAGAATTAATCAAAGAAATTTTAAAGCTTGCTTTTCACATCTTGAGGCTTTTGGTTATAATAATAGGTTTAATTATTATTATAACTAAAACTTTTTAAGAGGTTAAAGATGTGTAACTTATAATCTTCTAAATGTTCATATTTTAACATTTTTTGTGTTCCAGGATATTCAAAGTTCTATCGTAGCACGATCTTTACACACAGGTACATGTGCGCCTACATATGGAGTAATTTCAATTTCAATAATAAAACATTGTGTACAATTACCATTAGGTCTGTCTATTTTTATAATTTTCACCCAATAAAGGAACTGAAAACCCTGGCGTTTCTTTAAATATGTTCTTATAATAACTATTAAGTGCTCTATATATTGTAGGAGAAAGAGCAGTAATAATATAGGGTAGTTCACATTTAAACTATCTTAAAAATATATATTTTAGCTAACTAAGGAAAACAAAAATTGAATTTCATCATGTACCATATCATAATTTAAATTTTCAGCATATTCAGAAGTAATACCAATGATTGAGTAACAAATAGTGCATATCCACATTTCTTTCTGATTTTCTGTTAATTTATGAAAATAAGCATCATTCATATATGGTATAAGAAATTCTTTACATATTTGTAGTATTACTTTTTCTGCCAGTGGAATTAGATTAATGTGTCCTTGTTTGCATTTACTCTTTATATCTATATAATAAGCTTTTGTTGAAAAAATAAGCGTTTCTAGAGTTTTGATGCTAAACTTAGGCGTGTTTTCTTTTGGTTCATTTTTTAAGTATTTCATAAAAGTATCATTAACCACTTCTTCTAATACATCATATTTATCGTAATAATGTGAATAGAAAGTTGATCGATTTACTTGTGCTTCCTTAGCAATGTCTGTAACAGAAAATTCGTCTAAAGCCTTAGTCTTTAGTAGCTTTATGAAAGCCTCGTTAATTTGTTTATGTGTACGTATTACTCTAGGATCATTTGTGTTATACAATTTCTTGCTCATTGATTCCTCCAACATAACATTTTATTATTTTTGTTGCCTAAACAACATATATTGAATTTTGATTGTTGCTGCAATAATTAATTTTTGTTATTATCATTATAGACAACACTTGTTGGTTAATCAATACAATTTGGAGGTTAATATGAATCTAAATGAATTAAAAACGCTTATTCCAGCTCATACGCCAGGTTATCTTGCTACAGTTGATGAGCAAAATAACCCTGATGTTCGTGGTTGGCAGTTTCAAACCATCGAAAATGGAAAAATATATTTTTTTACTTCAGCCTATAAAAATGTTTGGAAACAAATTGAATCTAACCCATCAATTGCTTTTATTTGTGATGCTAGCGGATATACTTTTCGAATTTATGGAAATGTTATTGTTGTAGATGATAAAAATACAATAAAAAGGTTACATGACTCTGCTGCCGATGGGGTAAAAGCTGTTTATCCAACAATAGAATCTAATGGATTTACAGTATTTTGTTTAGAACATGGAAGGGTAGCATATGCTAAAGGTTTTGTCCCATTTAATACTTTTGAATTTTGATAAATAAAGAAAGGATTTCATCATGAGATCCTTTTTTATGTGTAAACTTTTAATACTCTTTTAATAAAGGCTGCTGTCCACAAAGATAGATATTATCTTCGTCATATTTCTCATTATTAGTATTTGATTTATAATAAACTCTAAATATAATGTCTTGAGGATAATTTCCAAAATCCTTTCCGAATAATGTCAATCCGCCCACATTTAAAGCATCACATAATACACTAATGCGAAATTTCCAAGTGATTCCACTTAAATTTAAATTATTAATTGTGACCCCAGAACAATACATACCATCTATAAATGTCCCTTGCTTGTTTATTTTAAGAGTTTTTAAAAGACCATATTGGCTTAAATTATCGTACCACCAACTAGGTGTTACTATGCCTTTTCTATCTGCAAATTCTCCAGCACTTGTATATGTATAAAGCATTTTATCATTTATAAAAAATGTTATATCAGATGGCCAATTATCGTTATATCCAGGAGCTTCAGAGCTTAATTCTAAAGAAATTGATATCTCCTCAATATCACAATTATTATTAACAAAGTTTGGAATAGTATAGTCTAAATAACCTTTCCCAAACCATAAAATTTGTGCGTACATACGTTTTGGATCCATAAAATATATAGGGTTGTCAAATTCACCAATTATTTCATTTTTTGTAGCGATACCACAAGTGGGGCTAATTTGCATATCTGTATAATGCCCGATTGGTAAAATAACCTCATGGTATTGTTTTTTATCAAACTTCCTTTTAGGCATTACAAGTACTCTATCTATATCTGCTAAAGTGCAAACTTTTTGTTTTGTGCCATTTCTATTTACTATATTGGTATGTATTAAACCACCAGCTTCAAGCTTTTTTATATGCAT
>JAVBPD010000016.1:0-3223 GCA_031549885.1 Clostridiaceae bacterium | reverse complement strand
CCTTTTGATTTCATTGCATCATTCCTGTTTTTATTTAAAAATATAAATTTATAACTTCCTTTGCATTCCAACCTAATAATACCTTACAATCAAAAGAATATATATGCGAAATTTTGAATGCAATATGATCCTTAATATTTTTTTCTAAGTCATAAGATACAACCTCTTCAAATAATGTAAGATATATTATTATATTATTCATTAAAACAAACTCAATTATTTCTTCATTAAATGAAATAATTTTATGAATTTCTCTACAATTTATAGATTTATATATAATAGTTTCGTTTTTTTCAGAATCATATATAGAATAATACATATCATTTTCATGAACATAATAATAATGTGGAACAAAATTAATAATTGTTTTAATTAGTTTTTCACATAAATCTATATAAAAAACTCCACTTTCATTGGTAAAATAAATTTTATTTTTGTCTAAGATATAATTATCACACATTTTAAAACAAACTTGCTCTATAGTATTATCAATTAAATTCATGCAGAAAATATAACCCTGTTTTTTCTCAACTGAATCAGCGCTACCATAATTTTCATAATTTAGATAATAAATATTATTGCTTACTATATTTACAAAATTACAATTTCTCATTATGAGTTTGCTTATTGTTTTACCAATTTTATATTTATAAATATCATAACATTTTAGTTTTTTATTATATTTAGTATAATAAATAAATTCACCAACGACATTAATATTGTTAACATACCCAGACGCTAACTTTATCTGGCAAAATCCAAACATAGGAATAATTTCGTTATCATTATTTATTTTTGAAGCATATAAACCTTTTTCAAATGAGTATTGTTTTCCAAAATATGAATAATAAATATAGTCACCTTGTTTAGAAATATATCCTTTGTTTTTAATATTTATGGGGTTATTCCCAATGGCATTTCTTGTTATTAACATATTGTCTATTTTAATTTTATTAAACACTATTTGGGTTGGAAAAAGAAACAAAATTGCAATTAATAAAAAAATCAACTCTAAATTTTGATCCATTGATTTTTGTTTATATAAATATAAAGGTATTAAACCTAATAACGTCAAAGAATTAATGGTAAGCATTATTGAAAATGCATTTTTTTTATTCTTAAACTCAAGCAATGAAGAATAAGTATTTTTACAATAAATAACAAAAAACAGAGATGTAAGAACAAAAATTAAAAACAATGAATTTTTAAAATATGTGATAAATATGGGCATTATAATATAGAATATGAACAGTACTCTTATGGGAAAATGTTTAATAAAGAAATCTTTTCTAATCATTAAATCACACTTTCACATTTAATCTTATAATTGTTTTAGCCTTCTTCCACCCATCCAAATGTGAAGCTTTCGACTGAAATTTTTAATTACATTTCACCTATTGTTGATAAAGAACTATATTTGTTTTATGCTTATTTTGTTTGTATATAAAATATATATACTATTTGAAATAAAACCCTAAATAAAACAATTATTATTGTTACTATACTAATAAATTTAGGTAATTTCCTAAATAAAGCAATAATGCCACTAATGAGAAAAAATGTATAAAACATAAAATCAAAGTAGGATAAAAATGGAAATGATTTATATATATCATTAATTATTAGTTCCAACCTCCTATCCAGGCCCAATATGGTGTTGTTTGCCATGATCTATTCGTTATACCATTGAGTATAGTAAACAGCCATTATGAGACCCTTTCTACCTCTTATACGATTTAAATACTAGCCACTAAAGCCAACAACACCTGTAATAGTCGCTGCAATACCTGAAGCAACACCAAGCGAAGCTATGCCTAAAATGCCAGCAATAGTGCCTGTTATCCAAGCTAATCCATTACTAGCCCCAGTAATATCATCAGGACTTATAAACCTACAAAGATTTGGGTCATAGTATCTATTTTGGAGATAATAAAGTTTTGTCTCCTCATCATATATATATCCTCTATACCTAAATGGATTATCTACTCCTAATGTACTAACCATTGTTCCTGTTACACTTGCTATATTTCCCCAAGCATCATATAAATATGTGACTACAATATTACCATCTTTATCCATAGCATCATAGCTAAAGTACATTGCATTTGTTCCTGTTTTAATAGCCGCTATTTTGTTTTCATTTAAATAATAATTTGTAGTTATAGTAAAATAGCTCACATCTACTTTTTAGGTGTGAGCTATTTTACGCTTATAGTTGTTTTATATATAATTACATTTTTATTCTCAGGATTTTTAAGAATATAATTATGTATATTTTTAACAGATTTTTTCCATAATACTATACGAAAAAAATAAGAAAAAATCCATATTGAAATAGTAAAAATTCTAAATTGCATATTGTTGAATGAAAAAATTAGAAAGTACTTTGTGTTTGAAATCACTAATACTAGAAATGGGATTATTAACAATATTAAATTAATTTTTTTACTTGAAGTGTAAAATTTATATAATTCATCTAAGTTTTCAGAATTAATATTTTTATTTATTTTTTTAGAAAAAATTAAATTTATATTCCACCCTAATAGGCAACAGGCAATTAAATTTATAAATTTATTATTGATTTTAAACAAAAATAAAAATAATACAATTATCATTAAAAATACAATTAAATAAATTGAAAAAAAAATTTTAAATTTTCTTTTAAAAACTATACAATATTTTTCAACATCTACAATAATAAAGCCAATTGGAGAAATTAAAAACATGAATGTTAAAAACTCTCTCACATTATCACCTTCATCCTTTGTATTATAGAGTGAAAAGTTTTCAAATATGAATAAAACAACCCATTTGCTTAGAAAACTTTTCACTCTAAGCTCTATAAAAACATCAAATTAATCATCATAATAGAATTGAGTGATACTTTATATTACCAAAGATCAATATACCCATTTCTTGGTCTTATATCTCTGGCATCAATAAAATCTGCTATTATTTTACTAAGTAATTTAAATTTTTTTTTGATTTTGTATTTATTTTTTTATACTGACAAACAAATAGATTTACCAAATAAATATAGATTGCACATGTATAGATAATTGTGATAGTGTAATATGAGAAGACACATAGGAGTTGATAATACATGATACACAATGAAAATGTTGAGATAAATGATAAAAATTCAGAAATATCAAATAATATAGAAGGTAAAGAAATAATTGAAAAAGTAATGGGTTTTTTAGGAATATTCATGTGCAATACT
>JAVBPD010000021.1:0-6040 GCA_031549885.1 Clostridiaceae bacterium | reverse complement strand
TAATGATACTATCTTTGAAGTAATTTTAGTAATTTTCATTAATATTTTCCCCCTTTGATTAATAAATGTATTTCAAGTTTAATTATAAATTTTTTAATTAAATTGGTCAAAGATTTTAATGTTACATTTTTCATTTTTTATATCTAATTTTTATACAATCATTAGTTAATATTTACAATATATTATATTTTTATTTCAATTTTTCATTTAAAATAATAGATTTAATTTATTTTTACAAAAATTATTATATTTATCGCAAATTAACAAAAATTAATTATATCGTCATATTTTATATATTTTATTTTATAAAAAGAAAGTGCCTTGTATTCTTTTATTAAATTACAATAAGCACTTTCTTTTAACATATATTAACCCTATTCAAATATAGATATTTCCATTATTTTAAACATCTTTATTTGAACATTTTTATGTAACAATTATAATATAAAGTTATCTATTATATTTATTTAAATTCTTAATATTTTCAACAATTTTCTCATTATTATTGATAATTATATACTTTGTTAATTTTAATAAACCATAATTTTAATTTGTAATATAAAGTTATCCATTATATTTATTTAAATTCTTAAAGTTCTTCTATTTTAACCGTTAATTTATACTAAAATTTTCTTCTAATTATAGTTCCAATAGCACCTAATAAACCAGTAGCTGATAATACTAATTCTCCGATATTTGCTCCTGTTGGTCTCATTGTAGGTTGTTCATCATCAATATTATTATCAGTAGTGTCTGCATCAACATAATCTGTATCGTCTGTATCTGGATCACAAGTTGTATTTATTAATTCAACTTTTATTGGGTCAACAATGATTCTGATTGGATCGATTGAAATAGGTAATGTTGCAACGCAAGTTGTATCTTCTGGTACTTCACAAACAACTTCAGTTGTATCGCAAACTTCTTCAGTTGTGTCACAAGTAGTTGTTGTATTGCATGCTGGTGTACATGGTGTATAGCAAGTTGTATTTACTGGAGCACAAGTTGTATTCACTGGAACGCAAGTTGTGTTTACTGGAGCGCATGTTGTATTAACAGTTGTATTGCATTCTGGTGTGCATGGAGTGTAGCAAGTTGTATTAGGTGTAGTTGTGCAGTTACCTGAACTTCCAACTACTATGTTAACAGTTTTTGAAATTCTTTCTCCATTTGAACCTATTACTTCATAAGTAACTTTATAAGTTCCGGCAGCTCCTGTGTTAACTACTCCTGAGTATACAACATTAGCAGTTATATCAGCACCTTGTCCACCGTCATCAGTAGCAGTAACTCCTGCCATTATATCAAAAGCGCTTCCCACTGCAATATTTTTATCAGTAACGTTTAATACTGCATTTCTAACTTCAGGTTTAACAATTTCTGGAATATCTTTAACAGTTACAGTTATCTTTTTAGTTACATCTGGATTGTTAACTAAATAATAAGTAACTTTATATACACCAGCAACTCCAGTGTTAACTTTACCCTTTGAAGCAACTTGATCTGTTATAACTTTGCCATTTTTATTATTAAATGCAGTAACTCCTCCCATAACGTCGAAGCTATCTCCTACATATAGAACTTTATCATCAGCATTTATAGTAAATTTGCTAGCATCTTCTGCATCATCATCAGCACTTCCTGATCTTACAATTGTAACTTCATTAGTAACTGGTGTAGTAGCCGCATAAACTGTAGTTCCAAATAACATTGCACCAATAGCTGTTATTGCGAAAAATTTTGTCATTTTTTTTGAAAATTTCATTAATTCTTCCCCCTAATTAAATTTAATTTTATTTTCTAGCTTGATTATAAATTCTAGTATCGTATAATGTCAATAACTAAGCTAAATAGTATATTAATGGTATTATTTTAATTATATTGTATTTTAAAGTTATATTAACTAAATATTTTTTAAATTTTTATTATCAATTAATAATATTACAAATATATTCTCAATTAATACTTTTTTTCAATAATTATTAATTATTTTTGGTCGATAAAAAAAATAAATTTTTTTTAAATTCAATTTTTTCCAGCATTTCAAGACTCTTTTTATGGGTTTTGAGAAATAAAAAATTAGACATTGTTGACTTAATATGATAAATTTATTAATATTTTTTAATATTACCTCTTATTATTTTTTAAAAATTCATCATATAATCTATAATTGAGATTTTTTTAAATTTAGTTTATTATATTATTAAATATTCTAATTATATAATTTAATTTAATATTTAATTATAATTTTAGGTTTACTAAAGAGTATGGGGGAATGCCATGAATAGGAAATTTAAACTTTTAATGATCATTGTTATAATTTTTGCCATCTTTTCTTTTATATTTTTTTATGGAAGGAAAGCTTCATCATATATAGTGGGAAATAATCCATATATTTCCTATAAAGATGCTAAGCTTCTTGCAAATCAAATAATAGAAAAGAAGAAAAACTTAAAGGACTCTTCTTGGAATAATAGCACTATTATAAATGAAGCTTTAAATTTATACGATTTAAAAGGCAATGTAACAATGTATTTATTTAGATTAAAGACAGATAAGATAAATAAAGGCTTTATTTTAGTAAATGCAAGTGCAAATGCCCCTAGCGTTGAAGCCTTTAGCTATAGTGGAAATTTTTATTTAGATTCTTTTCTTTCAAACGAATCTAGTTTAAAATTAGAACCAGATGATAAAATTCTTTATTTAGATAATTATTCTTTTATTATATGTAGGAAAAATTCTAAGGGCACCCTTACATATTTAGATGTTAAGACTAATAGGCCTATAGATGAAGTTAAGGTAAAGGAATATTTTGCTGGCAACATTATTTCTAATAAAGATGAGAAGGCTATTGAAAATTTAGAGAGTTTAAGAAAAAATTCAAGGTTTGGATTTTTAAGCAGGTTTCTTAATTCATCTTCTCCTAATAATTCTGCTTATGAAAATAATAAGACAAGCTCTTCTTTATTAGATGGATCTCATGAAGGTTTTTCCTCAAATTGTTGCTTTGGTGTTTTAAGCTTTAATTACAAGATTTTTACTTTAGATGATTATGATGGTTTTGAAAATCACTGTGGCCCTGTTGCTTGCACTAATTTAATTTATTATTTTTCTCATTATTATCCTTCAGCTAAAGATTTATATAGTTTATGGGATAATGATGTGTTTAATAATTTATATGAATATTTAAAAACTGACATCTACAATACAACTTTAGATAAAGATATAATTACTGGCCTCTTTAAATATGCAAAATCTAAAGGTATAACTGTTTCTGATTTTAAATCTTCTGATGGAGATGATTGGAGTTTTTTTAAAGATAACTTAGATAAAGACATACCTATTGTTGTTTTAGTAAATGATGATAAGAAATATAAGGATCATTTCTTTTTAGCTGTTGGATATGAATCTTTAGGTGATGATAACTATTTAAGGATTATTGATGGGTTTAGCGTTTCTCCTGATGTTTTTTATAAATTTAAGGGCAATATTGTAAGTGCTAAATGCATTTATTTTGAATAATACCTTCATATTATTGTCTTATATGTATTGTTATGTTATATTTATGCTAATATATGTTTACTTTTTAATCAATAATTTGTTCTTTTATTTAAAATTTTTATTAAGGGAGTTTTTTTGTGAGAAAAAGAAATATTTTTTTTATTGTAGGTATTGCGCTTGCTGTTTTTGCGGGTATTATAGCATTGGTGGTTTTTAACACAAATAAAAGTGCTCAAGGTGAAGAAAATGGCAAACTTTATTATATTGCTGGTAAATATAAAATAATTGCTGATGGCACTGGAGAAACTAAAGGACTTCATGATGGAAATTTATCTACTTGGTGGTGTTCAAATGAATATAATTGGCCAGCTGTTTTAACTGTAGCTATTCCACCTAGAGGTATTTTGATTGATCAGATTATAGTTAGATTTCTTCAAGAGGATGAATTCCCTAATAGAACTATGGATGTAAATATTGAATTTGGCTTTATCGATCAAGAAAATCAGTACATAAATATGAGTGATTTTAAAATGCTTGGTCAACATCTTTCATATACCTTTCCAAACGAGGTAAAAGTTAATAAGATAAAAGTAACTCTAAGCAATCCTAAAGAAAATGGCAATGTAGGCTCCTTTTGGCCTGCACTTCAAGAGATAGAATTATATTCTACTGATACAAGTCCAATTTAGGATTTAAGGGGCTTAAAAGCCCCCTTTTATATTTTATTATTCACCACCACAATAGCATTCTGGTGGCAATTGGCATTGAAATTCATATAAGTTATTTAAATTTTGGTAAACAGTTGTATTTATATTTGATGTATTTGATGTTGTATTTATAATTTCTGATGTATTATTTTCCGCTTTATTATTTTTGGCTTTTTTCTTGTCTTTTTTTACTGTAATTGTCACTGTCTTTTCTACTTTATTGCCATATTGGTCTTTAACTTTATACGTTATTGTATAATCTCCAGGAGTTTCAGTGTCTACGCTGCCAACTGTTTTTATCTTATTTGTTATATCTAAGCCTTCACCATTATTTTCAAAAGCAGTTACACCCTTCATTATGTCAAATTCTGAATTTAAAGCTATTTTTTTATCTTTAGCGTTTATAATAGTTTCTTTTGACTTTTTAGCCTTAGAGGGTGCTTTAGATGTTGTATTTGATGCAGTTTTATTATTTGAGACTTCAGCTTCTCCAGTAGGATCATATAAATAAAGCACTGCTTGTTTAATTTGTTTAGTGTCAGTACCAAAATAAGCTGGTGAATTTTCTTTATACCCTGAGACATTTTGCAATTTAGATTGATTTTGTACAATTCCCAATACTTGTCCATTATTCTTTTTAGTTTTAAACCCTGAGGTTTTAACGCCATTAAATGTATTCTCTGATATTGTAATTTTAGCTGTATCATCTAAAGTTATGCAAGATTTTTGCTTTTTGCTTTTAAAAGTATTTCCTGTTATTTTAACATTTTTAGATCCTTTTTCAATATATAAAGAAGTGCCATCATCGGTATAATATGTAGAATTAAATGTATTTTCAAAAATAGATGCAATGCTTGCTAAAGAAGAAGCATGTTTTTCAAAATGACCATTTAATTTATTGTTGCTTATGCTTGTATTATTAATTTTATCTATGTAAAATGGAGAAAACCCTGTATCACCATTGAAAGTATTGCCTTTTAAGTTTATGTTATTAGCATTTATATCAGTAACTACTCCATAACCATGATTTACTTGTGAATTTGCAGTTTTAGACCCTACGTTGAATGTGTTTTTATTTAAAGTAACATTTGGAGCACTTACAACAATATCATCTTTACCATCTGCTTTTGTAAATGTAAATTTATTAAATGTTACATTTGATCCTTTAATTGTAACTACTGCATCACTCAAAACATCATTTCCATCAATTACTGCTCCATTTCCATTTAAAGTAACGCCTGGTCTAGTTACTGTAAAGCCTCCGGTTATACTAGCGCTGCTAAAATCAAATGATTTATCAGTAGAATTATTAATTTTTGATTCAACTTCTTCTCCTGTTAGTTTTCCTGTAATTGTTTCTGCATTTACTATTACCCTAGAACTAATTAGCAATCCTAAAGTTAAAAATACTGTTGTAATTTTTGTAACATTTCGTTTTATCATTATAACGGTCCTCCTAAAATATAAAATAAATATTTTATTTCAATAAATATATTATATAATTTTTACCATTATTTTCAATATTAATTATTAGTTAAATTATATGTAATTTTTTAACTTTTATTTTAATTATTACAAATAAATAAAGATTAACCTTCAATTGCTGAAGTTATTAAGATTACTTTAGATTATTTAGGTTTTTTTTGAAAATATTAAGATTTTTTTGATTTTATTATATATCGATAATTATTGACATATTAATATTAATTACTACGTATTTTTGTTATATTTCTATTTTTAAAGATGAATAAACTATATTTTAACTATATCTTTATTGAAATTTTATAATTTATAGCTTATTTTTATATTTAAAAAGACTAGTAAAAGGAGAT
>JAVBPD010000115.1:0-34032 GCA_031549885.1 Clostridiaceae bacterium | reverse complement strand
TTTTCAAATTTTTGTGCAGGTCTACTCCCTCATTGAAGTTTTTATTTCTCTTTATAATAGTTTTTCTTTCTTCCTCCATTCTTTGCCTTAAATCTTCAGGTGATTCGCCAATATCTACTTCAACTTTAGTAACCTTATAATTTTCAAGACTATAATTAGGAAATAAATCTAAACCTACGCCTTCATATTCCATTAAAAAACCTCTTTTAAAAAATTCTAGCATTAAAATATATGCTATAAAAAATCATTTAGAACAAAATTATAAATAATTAAACCTTTCAAAAATGTAAGAATACATAAAGAAATGTAAGCTTATTAAATGGCAGTGCATTTCTTTTTTTATATATAATAATATCATAGTTAATTTTAGTTTTTTAGGAGGAATTTTAAATGATATTGCTTGAGATTAAGAATCTTAAAAAGATATATACAACTAGATTTGGAGGAAGCGAGGTAAGAGCACTTAATAATATTTCTTTTTCTGTTGAAGAAGGTGAATTTGTTGCAATTATGGGGGAATCTGGATCTGGAAAGACTACGCTTTTAAATATAATTGCATCTTTAGATAAGCCTACATCTGGAGAGATTTTACTTGAAAATAGAAATATAGTAAATATAAGCGATAAAGAGATTTCCGCATTTAGAAGAAACAATTTAGGATTTGTTTTTCAAGACTATAACCTTTTAGATACATTTTCGCTTAAAGATAATATATTTCTTCCACTCGTATTGTCTGGTAAAAAATATGATGAAATGAATAATAGAATAAAAGAAATTGCACCTAAACTTAATATACAAGATATATTAGAAAAATATCCTTATGAAGTTTCTGGAGGGCAAAAGCAAAGAGCTGCTGTTGCAAGAGCTCTTATTACAAATCCTAAGATAATACTTGCAGATGAGCCAACTGGGGCTCTTGATTCTAAGGCATCTTTTAATTTATTAAATATTTTTTCACAAATTAATTTTTCAGGTCAAACTATCTTAATGGTAACTCATAGCGCAAGGGCTGCAAGCTATGCTAAGAGAGTTTTATTTATAAAAGATGGAGAGGTTTTTCATCAAATTT
Organism: Clostridiaceae bacterium; assembly: GCA_031549885.1. GTDB lineage: Bacteria > Bacillota > Clostridia > Clostridiales > Clostridiaceae > WQUF01. Next base: position 32,963 of record JAVBPD010000115.1, on the reverse strand, counting down.
ATTCTGGAAATCAAAATAAAGAAGGTATGTATCAAAAGATATCTGATACATTGACTGTTTTATCAAGTGGAGGTGCAGAGGTTTGTATTTAAAAATAGCATATACAAATTTAAAAAATAATAGAAGAGCGTATTTGCCATATGTTATTGCATCTATAGGCATTATTATGACTTTTTACATTATTTATTCTATAGCAATGAATGAGGGTATAGGCCAAATGAGAGGCGGAGAATATGTAAAAATCATGATGGGTTTAGGCACTGTAATTGTAAGTATTTTTGCTGTAATTTTTTTAATATATACCAATAGCTTTTTAATAAAGCAGAGGAAAAAAGAAATTGGCCTTTACTCGATTTTAGGTATGGAGAAAAAACATATTGGCAAAGTTTTGCTTTATGAAACTTTAATTACATCCCTTTGCTCATTGGGGCTTGGGCTTTTATTGGGTATTATTTTTAGCAAATTTATGTTTTTACTTCTTTTAAATATTTTAAGGGCAGATATATATTTATCATTTTATATATCAATAAAGGGAATAAAATTAACTTCTATATTGTTTGGGTCTGTATTTTTAGTTACTCTTTTTTCAAATTTATATCATATTAAAATTTCAAATCCAATTAATTTATTGCATGGTGGTGAAAAAGGGGAGAGAGAGCCAAAGGCAAAGATATTCATTACTTTATTTGGATTTGTGACTTTAACTAGCGGTTATATAATTGCATTAACTGTAAAATCACCTATTTCTGCTGTTTTTATGTTCTTTGTTGCAGCTGCTTTAGTTATATTTGGAGTTTATTCACTTTTTACATCTGGTAGCATTGCAATTTTAAAAATGTTAAAAAAGAATAAAAGTTTTTATTACAATTCAAATAATTTTATATCTGTTTCAAGCATGATATATCGCATGAAAGCAAATGCTGTGGGACTTTCAAATATATGCATATTAAGCACAATGGTACTTGTAGTTTTATCTATAACTGTTTCGCTTTATGCAGGTGTTGAAAACATAACTGCAAATCTTTTTCCTATGGATTGCACGATTTCAAAACATGATGCATCGGAGGAAGTTGAAAGTGAAATAAATTCTGTAATTAAAAACTTTAATATAAACTATAATATATCTATAACAGATGAAATATCTTATAGATATATTGGGTTTAATGCTTATACAAGAGAAAATAACTTTATAACTGAACAAGTAAAGGGTAAAACTGGTAGAGATAATTTATGTAATTTTTATGTTACAACTGTTTCCGAATTTAATAAAATGAAAAACACTAATTATACTGTTTCAAAAGGTGAGATATTAATATTTAAAAATAAAGGTAATTTTGGGTTTAAAGAGTGCAATATAGGAAATTTAAGTTTTAATGTAAGAGATGAATTAAATGATTTTTATATTCATAGAAAAAGTTCTAATCCAGCTATGATAACTTTTGGAATTGTGGTTTTAGATGAGAGCGTTATGAAAGATATATTTTTAGAATTTGATAAAACTCATGAAATGAAAACTGATTATAGTTTATCCTTTAATGTTAAAGGAAATGAAGCTGATGTAAGTGGATTTAATAAGGTATTAGATAATGAACTAACTAAAATTGGTGTGCATCTCTCCAGTAAATTATTACAAAAAGAAGAGCTTAATTCTATAGATGGTGGATTTTTGTTCATTGGAATGTTTTTAGGAACTCTTTTCATTATGGCAACTGTTTTGATTATTTATTATAAGCAAATATCTGAAGGATATGACGATAATCTGCGATTTAAAATTATGCAAAAGGTAGGAATGAGCAAATTTGAAGTTAAAAAGGCTATTGATAAGCAAATTTTAATGGTGTTCTTTATTCCGCTTGCTGGAGCTATTATAAATTTATGCTTTGCATTTAAGATGATAACGAAACTTTTAGGAGCTTTGGGGCTTACAAATATACCTTTATTTATTATTTGTACCATAGTTATTGTTTTATTGTTTACTGGATTTTATATTTTTGTATTTAATAAAACTGCTAAAACTTATTATAAGATTGTTAATTAGAGGTAGGCTAAGCCTACCTCTATGATTATTTATTTAAATGCTATTTTATAAAGTTCTAATATTTCTTCTTTAGATGTATCTCTTGGATTTCCTCCAGTACAAACATCATTAAATGCAGATTCTGCTAAAAAGTCTAAATCTTCTTCTTTAACTCCAAGATCAACTAAATGGGAAGGTATGCTTAAATCAGTTGAAAGCTTTTTAACTGCATCAATTGCTGCATTTCTATATTCATCTTCTGACATTGAATCAACATCGCAAACTCCCATAGCACGAGCTATTTCTTTAAATTTTTCTCCAGTATAATCTTTATTATACTCCATAACATATGGTAAAAGGCAAGCATTTGCAACTCCATGAGGAGTGTTATACACTGCACCAAGTGGGTGAGCCATGCTATGCACTATTCCAAGACCTACATTTGAAAATCCCATACCAGCTACATATTGAGCGAGTGCCATGTATTCATAAGCTTTAGGATCTTTTTCTAAGCTAGAAGCTCTTAAGTTTTTGCTTATTAATTCAATTGCTTTTAAATGAAGGGTATCAGTAAGCTCCCAAGCTCCTTTTGTTATATATCCTTCAATAGCATGAGTTAATGCATCAAGTCCAGTAGCAGAAGCTAAAGATTTAGGCATTGACATCATCATATCTGGGTCTACAATAGCATATTCTGGAATATCATTAGGATCAACACAAACAAATTTTCTTTTCTTTTCTTCATCTGTAATTACATAGTTAATTGTAACTTCTGATGCTGTTCCTGCAGTTGTTGGTATTGCAAAAGTTGTAACTGCTTTTTTCTTTGTAGGAGCAACACCTTCTAAACTTAGAACGTCAGAAAATTCAGGATTGTTTATTATTATTCCAATAGCTTTAGCAACATCCATAGGAGAACCGCCGCCTATAGTTATAATGTAATCAGCTTCGCTGTTTTTAAAAGCCTCTACACCGCTTTTAACATTATCGACAGTTGGGTTTTGCACAACAGAGTCAAAGATTTCATATTTAAGTTCATTTTCATCTAAGATATCAGTAACTTTTTTAACAACATTAGCTTTTACCAAATCTTTGTCTGTAACTAAAAATGCTTTGTTAAAATTTTTATCTTTTATAATTGGAACAATGTTATTAATTGCTCCTTTTCCTATAAAAGCTTGTGGGTTTAAAACCATACGATTCGCCATTAATTGTACCTCCTAAATTTTAAACATTTTATTTTAAGGATGTTAATCCCTATATACATTATAAATAAAAAAATAATTTATTGAAATAACACTCCAAGGCATATTGAAATTAATTTTGCATAACTTGAATCAGCTCTTGAAGTTAGTATTAATGGAGCTTTTGCTCCAGTAACAATTCCTCCTGTTTTTGCACCACCGAGAAATGAAAGAGATTTATACAATATATTTCCACTTTCAATATTTGGACACATGAGTATATCTGCATCTCCAGCAACATCGCTTACTATATTTTTTATTTTTTTAGATTCATATGATACAGCATTGTCAAGGGCTAAAGGGCCATCTATTAAAGCGTCTTTTATCTTTCCTTCAGCATTCATCTTTACAATTTCTTGCCATTCTAATGTTATAGGCATTTTAGGGTCAACCTTTTCCTTTGCACAAAGAAGGGCTACCTTTGGTCTTTTAATTCCAAGAGAAAGAAGCATTTGAATTGCATTTTCAATTATTTCTACTTTGGTTTTAAAATCAGGACTTATATTTATTGCAGCATCTGTAACAAATAAAAGCTTATGATAAGTAGGTATTTCAAAAACAGCTATATGACTTAAACATTTTCCTGTCCTTAATCCCTTTTCCTTATTTAAAACTGCCTTCATTATAATTGAAGTGTCAAGCAATCCTTTCATAATGCAATTTGCATTTTTGGATTTTACTACTTCTACAGCCTTTGCAGCACATTCTTCAATAGATGTCTCATGGATTATTTCATGATTAGTTAAATTCATATCTATTTTTTTAGCAATTTTAATGATTTTATTTTTATCGCCTATTAAAACTCCATTTGCTATGCCAATTTTTGCAGCACCATTTATAGCCTCTAATACATGTTCATCTGCGGCATTTGCAACTGCAACTCTAGCATTTTTTTTCTCTACAGATAAATAAATTAAATCCCTAAAGTTTTTCACATAATCATCCTTATATACAAATTTAGGTTATTAAAGGTAACCTATAACCTTATAATAATAATACAACAAAATTTAAAATTAGCCATAAGAAATTAAATATTCATTATGGCTATTAATATTAAATTATTTATAATTATTACTATTATTTTGTATATCTTGCAGCCCAAGCAGGTGCATTTGGTGAAATTTTCCCATTTATTACATCTTGATAATATTGAAGAGTCATTTGCTTTCCTGCGCCTAGAATATATGTGTTTGTGAGCTTTCCAAAGAATACAGTATTGTTCCCACAATCATACTCTCCAACAACTTCATATTCAAAATAAGAATTGCAGTTTTCTGTAACTACTGGAATTCCATTGCTTGCAGAAGCAATAGTAACATTTTTAAGCTTATCTAAGTCTCTTCCGCTTCTAAAACCAAAGTTTTCTAAAAACTTTAATGGTGTGCCTTCATTTACAACTGAAATATTAAATTTTTTATTATTCTTAATTAAATCATGGGAATAATTTTGTTTAGTAATGCTCACTGCAACTATTGCAGGATCAGATGTAACTTGCATAGCTACAGAAAGGAGCATTGCATTATTTATTTCTCCATCTCCTGTAGTTAAAATGTACATGCCATAGCTAAATCTACTAAGAGCCGAATAATCCATTATTACCATCCTTTCTAAAAAAAATTTTATTAGATATTATAATAGCAAGTTATTTTAAGAATAAGTTTGCAGCTAGTGCCCCAAGAACAGCACCTACAAGTGGACCACATACTGGAATCCATGAATATGCCCAGTCAGGATCTCTTTTTTGCTTGATTGGCAATATAAAATGAGCAAGGCGTGGACTTAAATCTCTAGCAGGGTTTAAAGCATAACCTGTTGTTCCACCAAGAGCACAACCAAGAACTAATATAAGACCTCCAACGCCAAATGTGTTAAGTCCAGCTACAGCTCCTGAAGTTCCGAACATCATAATTCCAAAAACTAATACAAAAGTTGCTATAAGTTCACATACAAAGTTTAATGGGATGTTTCTAATTGCAGGACCAGTACAGAATACAGCTAATTTTGTATCTCCATCTGGAGTTTCATCAAAATGATCTTTATAAAATAAATATACTAAACAAGCTCCTATAAATCCACCTAGCATCTGACAAAGTATATATCCTGGCACTTGTGCCCAAGGGAAACTGCCAGCTACAGCTAGGGCTATGGTAAGCACTGGGTTAAAGTGAGATCCACTTATAGTTCCAAACATATAAGCTGGAATCATAACTGCCATAGACCAACCTACAGTTATAACTATCCATCCACTATTATTCCCTTTTGTTTTATTTAAAACCACATTAGCAACAATTGAATCACCTAAAAGTACAAGTAACATTGTTCCTACGAGTTCGCCCATATATGGCATCATTATTTATTCCTCCTTATTTATATTTTGATTATATCAAAATTAATTATTTTTTAATTTATACCTAAGTATCTAGAAACTATTTTTTTAACGTTATACTTAGTCAATAATTTTACAAATATAAAAACGGTAAGCTCAAACTTAAAAAATAAGTTTTAATAAAGATAGATCTCAAAATTTGAAAACCTATTTATAAACTATAGCATTTTAAAATATATTATTAAAAATTTGGATACTAAAAAACAGAAAACATACTATTTCGTGAAAGTTTTCAAGCTTCAGAATTTTAAACAACTTACAATAATAGTCTTAAAGATATTGCACACTAAAACAACGTTTTGAATTTTTCAGGTTCTAATCCTTTACATTAAGATTTTTTATAACAAAAAAATAATAATAAATTTTGTTAAAAACAAACTGAAAGTAAAAGAAAGAACATTGATTTTGTGGACAATGCTATAATAGCTAAGCTGCCAGTGACGATAGAATTAATGCTAAGCTTAATTATTAAAGTAAACATACATTATACTGTTATTGAAAATAAATAAGCTTTAATTTTTTGGATGGTCATTATAACCATATAGATAATGTTGTGATGATATTAAATAAACTCTTTATAGATTTTGTTATAATGATATACCTCCATAAAACTTTAATCAAAAACAATATGTATGAATACATTACTTTAATAAAGACGCTTAAATATCTTGAGAATAAAAACATTTTTTTGTTTTTAATCTCTTTTTCTAGATTGGAATAGCAATAAAATTATAAGTTATTAATAACTATATCATACCTCCTCTTTTATTAAAAATATTAGCTGGTTATCAAATATAAAACCATTGAAGTTGCTGGTTTTTAAATGATTTAATTTATATTTCATTCCAGTATGGTAGTATTAAATATGCATATAGAAGTAACCATATTGGAAGAAAATTGCTATATTTTGTATATTAATTAATAGATTTTAATGTCTATATTTTATTCTCTTATCTTTTTTTGTTATTATGCATCTTTTTAATATTTTTTATGGTATTATTTGTAATAATTCTGATTAACGTATTTAAAATGTTTACAAAGCGCATAATAATATAAATAAATATTTATAAAATTTTTTTGAATAACCTGTATTTAAAAACTTACACTTGATTAAAATTCAATTATTGATCAATAATTGAATTATTCATATATAAAATATATAATATATTATAGCATAATTAAAATTGTATTAACATTATAAAATTTCACCATTTAAGTCTAATTTCACTGAAAATATCTATTAATACTGGTTATTAATTTAATTATATTTTAAATTTATATTTTCATCAACCTTAGAAACATAAAAATAATTAATTTTGTTAATATTATATATATAATAATTTTAAATTTTATTATTGCATACTTATACCTATATGGTTTACAATGCTTTATTTAAATTTAAAATATTAATTTAATTTAACAACAAAAAAAGAAGTTTGTCCACTATCTTTTTATAAAATTTATTGGTAGCAGTTTTAAATTTTATATATAAATATATTTAATAAACATTATTTATTTTGAAAAAAATATTTTTACTATTGAATTCTATATGAATGTGTTCTAATATTAAAATAAATGAATAATAAATAAATATTTAATTAACAATACTTAAAATACTTAATATGTGCAAATTATTTACTTTAAATGAATAAATTTGTTTATTCATATTGAGTTTTTTATATTTCTATCTTTATCCTGCTAAAATACACTTTTAACAATGTTATGGCTATAAAACATATATTTATTATCTAAAAATTAATATATGTGTTTATAAATATTATCTAAAAATTATCTTACACTTTCTTAATCAACATAATAACATATTATGGAGGTGCATATTTATGCAAGAAGATTTAGTCAAAAAAGTGATGGAGGAGGTAATGAAAAAAATGGGCAACAATGAACAACAAAGCGCTGTACCTAATATACCAACAAAAATGTGTAGCTTAACTGAATTTGTAGGAACTGCAATAGGTGATACTATTGGACTTGTAATTGCAAATTTAGACCAAGAAGTTCATAAAGCTATGGGATTAGATCCAAAATATAGATCTATTGGTATTATTGGTGCTAGGACAGGAGCAGGTCCTCATATTTTTGCTGCTGATGAAGCTGCAAAAGCTACAAACGTAGAAGTTTTAAAAGTTGAACTAGCAAGGGATACAAAAGGCGGAGCAGGACATGGTTGTTTAATAATTTTTGGTTCTGAAGACGTTTCAGATTCAAGACGTGCTGTAGAAGTTACACTAAAAGAGTTGGATAGAACTTTTGGAGATGTTTATGCAAATGATGCAGGTCATCTTGAATTTCAATATAGCGCTCGTGCTAGTATTGCTTGCAATAAAGCATTAGGCGCACCTATAGGAAGAGCATTTGGAATAACTGTTGGTGCCCCTGCTGCAATTGGCGTGTTAATGGCTGATGTAGCAGTTAAAGCTGCAAATGTTGAAGTTGTAGGCCTTTCATCACCACAAAATGGCACAAGTTTTTCAAATGAGACAATATTGCTTATTTCAGGTGATTCTGGAGCAGTAAGGCAATCTATAATAGCTGCTAGAGAAGTTGGCAAGACTCTTCTTGAATCTATGGCAGGACCAGCTCCATCATCAACAACACCTTATATCTAAAGGAAGGAGTGTTTAATATGAAATCTAAAAGATTTGAATCTCTAGCAAATAGACCTGTAAATCAAGATGGTTTTGTAAAAGAGTGGATAGAAAAAGGGCTAGTAGCTATGAACAGCCCAATTGATCCAAAACCAAGCATAAAAGTTGAAAACGGAAAAATAGTTGAAATGGATGGCATACGCTGTGACAATTTTGACTTTATTGATAGGTTCATCGCAAAATATTCAATAAATATTGAAAAAGCTGAAGAAGTTATGGGTATGGATTCTGTTAAGCTTGCTAGAATGTTATGCGATATTAACGTTCCAAGATCAGAGATTATTCCATTAACAACTGCAATGACTCCAGCAAAAATATGTGAAGTACTTGGACATATGAACGTGCTTGAAATGATGATGGCTCTTTCAAAGATGAGAGCTAGGAAAACACCTTCAATTCAATGCCATGTAACAAATGTTAAAGATAATTGCGTTCAAATTGCAGCAGATGCAGCTGAAGCTGCTATTAGAGGATTTGATGAGCAAGAAACTACAGTTGGAATAGCTAGATATGCTCCATTTAACGCACTTGGTCTATTAATTGGTGCTCAAACAGGTAGAGGCGGAATTTTAACTCAATGCGCAGTTGAAGAAGCTACAGAATTAGAACTCGGTATGAGAGGCCTTACCGCTTATGCAGAAACAGTATCTGTATATGGAACTGAACAGGTATTTGTTGATGGAGATGATACACCATGGTCTAAATCATTCTTAGCATCTGCTTATGCTTCTCGTGGATTAAAGATGAGATTTACATCAGGAACAGGTTCAGAAGTTTTGATGGGAAATGCTGAAGGAAAATCCATGTTATACTTGGAAGCAAAATGTATCTTAATAACCAGAGGAGCAGGAGTTCAAGGGCTTCAAAATGGTTCTATAAGCTGTATAGGAGTGCCAGGAGCTGTTCCATCGGGAATTAGAGCTGTTCTTGCAGAAAACCTTATAACAGAATGTATGGATTTAGAAGTTGCATCAGGAAATGACCAAACATTCTCACACTCTGACATAAGAAGAACTGCTAGAACTATAATGCAAATGGTTCCAGGTACAGACTTTATCTTCTCAGGATATAGTGCTACTCCTAACTATGATAATATGTTTGCAGGTTCAAACTTTGATACTGATGATTATGATGATTATCTTGTAATACAAAGAGACTTAAAAGTTGATGGAGGATTAAGACCAATATCAGAAGACGAATCTATAAAGATCAGAAACAAAGCTGCAAGAGCACTTCAAGCAGTTTTTGATGAACTAGGACTTCCTCCAATTACTGACGAAGAAGTTGAAGCTGCCACATATGCTAATGGAAGTAAGGATATGCCAGATCGTAATGTTGTTGAAGACTTAAAAGCAATTGAAGAAATGATGAAAAAAGGCATTACTGGTATAGATGTTGTTAAAGCATTAAATAAAAAAGGATTTAACGATGTAGCTCAAAATGTATTCAATCTATTAAAACAAAGAGTATCTGGAGATTACCTCCACACTTCAGCAATATTTGATAAAGATTTCAATGTAATTAGTGCTGTAAATGATCTAAATGATTATACTGGACCAGGAACTGGGTATAGAATCTCAGATGCAAGATGGGAAGAGATTAAAAATATTCCAAATGCCAAAGGCCCAGAAGATATTGATTAGGAGGTGGATTTAAGTGATGAATATTAACGAAAATGAAATTCGTAAGATCGTAGAAGAAGTTCTAAAGGGACTAAATTTAGAAAATATGAATTTAAATCCTTCATCTAGTTCGCAAAATAATTTAGGCGCTTTGACTAAAAATGAAGGTGAAGCAAAACAAGGACTTAGAAAAGATGAAGTGGTTATTGGAATATCTCCTGCATTTATGATATATCAAACAAAGACTATAACTGGGATTCCTCATGAGAAGGTATTAAAAGAAATAATAGCTGGTATAGAAGAAGAAGGATTAAAAGCTAGAATTGTAAGGGTACACAGATCCTCTGACGTAGCTTTTATTGGAAAAGAAGCAGCTAATTTAAGTGGTTCTGGAATTGGAATAGGATTACAATCTAAAGGTACAATTATAATTCATCAAAAAGATCTATTCCTATTAAGCAATCTTGAATTATTCCCTCAAGCACCACTTGTTGATTTAGACACTTATAGAAATATTGGTAAAAATGCTGCAAAATATGCCAAAGGGGAAATGGTTACACCTGTACCAACAAGAAATGATCAAATGGCTAGACCAAAATATCAAGCTTTAGCGGCACTTTTACACATTAAAGAAACTGAATATGTAGATTTGCACAAGAAAACTGAAGAATTAAATGTTACTCTTTAAATTAGGAGGTGCTATATAATGGAAGATAGAGCTACTTTAGAAAGAATAATAAGCGAAGTATTGAAAAATATGGGAGAAAATACTAATTCGCCAAAATGTAACACTTGTAATGCTGAAACTTTGTCCGTAAACGACTATCCATTAGCTTCTAAAAGACCTGAATTAGTTAAGACTCCTACAAACAAAACATTAAATGATTTAACTTTAGACGGTGTTATGAGCGGTGAAGTTACAGCAAAGGATGTAAGAATTACAAAAGAAACATTAGAATTGCAAGCTCAAATTGCAGAGAGTGCAGGTCGTAAAGCATTTGCAATGAATTTAAGAAGAGCGGCAGAATTAACTATTATCCCAGATGAAAGAGTACTTCAAATATATAATTCATTAAGACCATATAAATCAACAAAACAAGAATTAATTGACATTGCTGATGAATTATTAAATAAATATAACGCAAAAATAAACAGTGATTTTATAAGAGAAGCTGCAGAAGTATATGAACAAAGAAAAAGGTTAAAAGGTGATTAAAAGCCTTTATTGATGAGGTAAATATGAAGATAGTAGCTGGTATAGACATTGGCAATGCAACCACAGAAACTGCGCTTGCAAGATTTTCAAATAATGGTGTAGAATTTCTTTCTAGTTCTATTTCAAAAACAACTGGAATTAAAGGAACAAAACAAAATATCCATGGTATTATTGCTTCTTTAAAAAGCGCATTAGAAAAGGTTAATATGTCATTTTCAGATGTTGATTTAATTAGAATAAATGAGGCTGCTCCAGTTATTGGGGATGTGGCAATGGAGACTATTACAGAGACTATTATAACTGAATCTACGATGATTGGGCATAATCCGCAAACTCCTGGTGGAATTGGAATAGGTACTGGTATAACTATAAGAATTGAAGATTTACTTAAAGCTAAAAATGACGAACCATATATTGTTATAATTCCATCTTATGTAGATTTTGATGGTGCTGCTAAAATAATAAATGCAAGTTCAGACAATAAAATTAAAATAGTTGCTGCCATTGTCCAAAAAGATGACGGAGTTTTGATCTCTAATAGATTAAACATTAAAATACCAATAATCGATGAAGTACTGCTTATTGATAAGGTTCCTGTAGGAATGCTTGCTTGTGTAGAAGTTGCTCCAGTTGGGGGAGTAATTGAAACTTTAACAAATCCATATGGAATTGCAACTGTATTTAAATTAACTCCTGAGGAAACAAAATTAATAATACCAATTGCAAGAGCATTAATTGGCAATAGATCTGCAGTGGTAATTAAGACTCCAAAAGGAGATGTTCAAGAAAGAATAATACCAGCAGGTTCAATTGAAATTATTGGAAATAAAATTTCACGAAGTGTAAATGTAGATAGCGGTGCAGATGCTATAATGAATTCTCTTGAAATTTGTTATCCAGTGAATAATATAAAAGGTGAATCTGGCACAAATGTCGGTGGGATGTTTGAGAAAGTTAGGCAAACAATGGCAAATCTTACAGAAGAACCAATAAATACTATTAAAATTCAAGATTTGCTTGCAGTTGATACTTTTGTTCCTCAAAAGGTAGTAGGAGCTTTAGCAAATGAGTTTTCTATGGAAAATGCTGTAGGAATTGCTTCAATGGTTAAAGCTAATAGACTTCAAATGGAGAAGATTGCTAGCTTAATAGAGAGCGAACTTAATATTCATGTGGAAATTGGTGGAATTGAGGCTGATATGGCAGTCTTAGGAGCACTTACTACTCCTGGATCAAGCAAACCTATTGCAATTATTGATATGGGTGCAGGTTCTACAGATGCATCTTTTATGGATAAAAACAATAACAGGCATTCTATTCATTTAGCAGGTGCAGGAAATATGGTTACGCTTACCATCAATACTGAACTTGGTCTTAATGATTTAGATATGGCTGAGGACATAAAAAAATATCCACTAGCAAGAGCAGAAAGCTTATTTCATATAAGACATGAAGATGGCTCAGTAGAGTTTTTTCAAGAACCTTTAAATCCCAAGGTATTTGCAAGAGTTGTTATATTAAAGGAAGGTGAAATGATACCTATTCCAAAGGATATAACATTAGAAAAATTGAGAAATATACGAAGGGAAGCAAAGGAAAAAGTATTTGTAACAAATGCTTTAAGAGCTCTTAATAAAGTGTGCCCAACAAATAATATAAGAGATATTGATTATGTTGTTTTGGTTGGTGGTTCTTCAATGGATTTTGAAATTCCTCAGATGGTTACTAGTTCCCTTGGAAAATATGGCGTAGTTGCAGGAAGAGCAAATATTAGAGGAACAGAGGGACCAAGAAATGCCGTAGCTACTGGGTTGATCTTAAGCTATGATGAAAAGAGTGATATAATTGGAAGCTAATTATGAAATACCATGTGTAAAAATATTTTATCACAATAAAATTAAAGATATTAAAAAGATCAATCATATAGTTTTTGGCCTTGAGGAAGAAGGAATACCTTTTGAATTATCACCTCAAGATGAGGTTTCAGATATAAAGCTTTCATATAATGCTTCTTTAAATTCTAAAGTTGAAGTAGGAATTGGAGTTAATTCTAGTTTAATATCGCTGCATTATAGGAAGTTAGATGCTAATAAACCATTGTTTACTATAAAATTTGATGATGAAATTGAAAATTTAAGAAAGCTTGGTACAAATGCCGCAAGGCTTGTAAAAGGAATTCCCTTTAAATAAATTGGAGGTGAGATTTTTGGCTGAAATGGCTATAGGTCTCATTGAAACTGTGGGGCTTGCAGTCGCTATAGAAGTTGCAGATGCAATGGCTAAATCTTCAAATATAAAGATTTTAGAATATGAAAATACAAAGGGATCCGGCCTTATCACTGTAAAAATAGTTGGAGATGTTGGAGCAGTTAATGCAGCAATAAGTGCTGGAAAAGCAGTAGGTGAAAAGGTGAATAAAGTATATTCAAGCTTGGTAATACCTAGAATTTCAAAGGAAGTTTATGATAAGATGATTGCACCTTTTGCATCTTCTAAAAATGGAGAGGAAGCTATTGATTTAAAACCTCATGAAAAATCTGATTTAGAACCTTCTTTGGAAAAAGTAGAAGAGACTATTGATTTAGTAGAACCTTCTTTGGAAAAAGTAGAAGAAGAAACTATTGATTTAGAACCTTCCTTGGAAGAGGTAGAAGAAGAAACTATTGATTTAGAACCTTCTTTGGAAGTAGAAGAAGAAATCATTGATTTAGAACCTTCTTTGGAAGTAGAAGAAGAAACTATTGATTTAGAGCCTTCTTTAGAAAAAGTAGAAGAAGAAGTTATTGATTCTGAATTTCATGAAAAATCTGATTTGAATTTGTCTAATGATAATAATATTAAATCAGAGGATATAAAAGTTGTGACTTGCAATTTATGCAATGACCCAGCTTGTATGAGAAAAAAAGGTGAGCCTAGAAATTTATGTATACATTATACAGGTAAATTAAATAAAGAGGAGGATATTAAAAATGAATGAAGCATTAGGAATGATAGAAACAAAGGGATTAGTTGGAGCAATAGAAGCTGCTGATGCTATGGTTAAATCAGCAAACGTAACATTAATTGGATATGAGAAAATAGGTTCTGGTCTTGTTACTGTTATGGTGAGAGGCGATGTTGGAGCTGTTAAAGCTGCTACTGATGCAGGAGCTGCTGCTGCTCAAAAAGTTGGAGAAATAGTTTCTGTTCATGTAATTCCAAGACCTCATACAGATACAGAAAAAATACTTCCAAAGCTTTAAGATAATTTATTATTTAGTATAGAATATTTTTATAAGCTAAAGTTAAAAAAGTATAGCTTATAAAACATCCACCACAATATATAATGTTAGGAAGTAAATATTAATATGTGTATTGTGGTGTTTTTTATTATATGTTGTTTTTACAATACTTATTATCATGTGTTCAAAACATAAGATCTAGGGAGAATGGTATGGATTTAGCTAAAATCAATGAATATGTCAATTCTTTTTCATTAGTAGTAAATAAAGATACTCTTGCTACACATGATGGAAAATTAAAGGTTGGAGTGGATTTAGGTACAGCAAATATTGCAATAGCTGTTTTGGATGAAAATGACAATCCAATAGCAGGAGCCACAGAAGCTGCTTCTGTGGTAAAGGATGGCCTTGTAGTAGATTATTTAGGAGCTATACAAATTGTAAAAAGGTTAAAACTTCAACTTGAGGATAGATTAAAATGTGAGTTAAAATATACTTCATGTGCCGTGCCACCTGGGACCAATGCAAAAGATGCAAGGGCTGTAAAAAATGTCTGTGAGGCTGCAGATTTTGAAGTTGATAATATAATTGATGAGCCCACAGCAGCTTCGCTTGTATTAAACATTACAGATGGTGCTGTTGTAGATGTTGGAGGTGGCACTACTGGAATTAGCATATTAGAAGATGGAAAAGTTATCTATGTGGCTGATGAACCAACAGGAGGAACTCACATGTCCCTTGTGATTGCTGGACATTATAAAATTTCTTTTGAAGAAGCTGAAAAAATTAAACTAAGCAAAAAAAAGCATAAGGAAATCTATCCAATTATAGAGCCAGTGGTTGAAAAAATGGCATCTATAGTCAATAGGCATATTAAGAATTACGATATTGATACAGTTTATGTAGTTGGAGGAGCTTCAGATTTTTTACAATTTGAAAGAACTTTTGAAAAAGAATTAATGAAAACCATAATTAAACCTAAAGAACCAATATATGTTACACCCCTTGGTATTGCTATAAGCTCAAAACTTAAGCTTTGAGGTGATTTTATGAATAATCGTGAATTAATTTCTTTTCTTGTAGAAGAGATAATTAAAAAATTAAATATGAAAAATAAGCTTGCTTTAGTTATATTTACAGGATCAGAAATGTATTCAAACAAGATATATGAATATATAAAAGATTTAAAAAATGAATATAATTTAAAAGTTTTTTTGTCACATTCTTTTGAGAATTCTTTTGATCATAATAATATTAAAGATATTTTAGAAATTGATAAAATATTTTTAAATAGTGAAATAAATAATAGCAGTGCTTTATTAAAAGATGTAGACACTATTATAATACCTACACTTAGTATTAACTCACTTACTAAAATTTCCCTTGGGATAAGGGATTCTAGCGTTTCTGATGTTTGCTCTAATGCTATTTTAAAAAATATACCAATGACAGTGCTTGAAGAAGGATGTGAAGCTAGCAATATTTCTTTAAATGTAAATGTTAATTATAGAAATATGATTTCTAAAAATATAGAAACATTAAAGGCTTTTGGAGTTAACTTTGTTTCTATTAATAAAGGTTTTGTTTCACCTAAAGAAGAACCTGTAAGTGGCAATGGGCAATTATATTCAAATGTTTCCTTAGATAGTAAAGTTAACGAAAGCATATCAAACAACAATTCTCCAAATGTTATAAGTACAAATGTTCTAACAAGGAGTCAAATACTTGATTCTGTATATAGCGGAGAAAATACAATTTTAGTTTCTAAAAAAACAAAGATCACTTTTCTTGCTAGAGATACTGCTAAGGAGTTAGGAGTTGAAATCAAATGTATATAGCTAAAGTTGTTGGAACAGTTGTAAGTACTACAAAGAATGAAGGACTTGTAGGTAAAAAGCTTCTTATAATTAAGTATTTAGATAAAAATCAAATGCTTAAGGATGATATAGAAGTTGCAGTTGATTCTGTAGGCGCAGGTTTTGGAGAGACAGTTCTTGTTACTTCTGGAAGCTCTGCTAGAAATATTTTTGCTGAAAACTCCCCAATCGATAGAACAATTGTTGGCATTATTGATACAATTGAAATTAATTCTTAGGAGGTGATTTCATGAGTATATACACTAAAGGTGGAGACAAAGGTCAAACTTCCTTATTAGGAGGAACTAGAGTTGATAAAGATAGTCTTAGAGTAGAGTGCTATGGAACTATGGATGAGGCAAACTCACAAATTGGTGTTTGTTATTCACTTATGGAAAACACTGATATGAAAGAAATTCTAAGGCATATTCAAAAAAGGATATTTCAATTAAATGGTGAGCTTGCTAGCGATGAAAGTGGATTGAAATATTTAAATAATAGGATAAATGAAGATGACGTTAAATATTTAGAGAATATAATAGATAATTATCAAAAAATTCTCGGCCCTCAACATGAATTTATTATTCCTGGAGATACTTATTTATCTTCCTTGCTACATGTTGCAAGAACTATTGTAAGAAGAGCGGAGAGGAACATTGTAACTCTCTCTAAAACTTCTAATATAAGTGAACTTTTAATAAAATTTGTAAATAGATTGTCAGATACTTTGTATATTATGGCTAGAATGGAAAGTTACACGTCTTTAGTTGATAAAATAACAAAAAATATAATAAGTATATTAAAAAAGGAGAATAATAATATGATGAATTTAGGTTTAGCAAAAGAATTATGTAAAAAAGCTGAAGAGAGAGCAATTGAGATTAAAGTTCCAATGGTAATTTCTGTTGTTGACAATTCTGGAAATATAGTACTCCTTCATAGGATGGATGATTCACTTTTAGTTAGCATTGATATATCAAAAAAGAAAGCATATAGCGCAGTTGCAGTTAAAATGCCTACAGATCAATTGTCAAAAGTTGCTCAACCTGGTGCAGCACTTTATGGAATTCAACATTCTGATGATAAAATGATCACCTTTGGTGGAGGATATCCAATATATGAAGATGGCAAAATCATTGGTGGTATAGGGGTTAGCGGTGGTTCTGTAGAAGAGGATATGGATGTTGCACAATATGCATTAAAGTAAAATTAAATCTAGACAAAAGAATTAAGGTGAGTCTTTAAAGATTTATAATATTGAGCATTTCACCCATAATTCTGAAAGTTATCAAATAAGGGGTGATTATATGAAATTAGAATCACAAGACTATGAAAAGGTCGTAAATTTAATTATAGACAAAATTAAAGGCAACATGTCATTGGAAAATGATAGTTTAAATCATTCTGAATATGGTATTTTTAGCACAATGGATATGGCAATAGAAAAAGCATATATTGCACAAAAAGAATTGGTTAAATTTACTTTTGATTTTAGAGAAAAAATTATTATATCTATGAAAGAGGAGTTTACTAAAAATATAGACTTGTTATCTCAAATGGCTGTTGAAGAGACTGGAATGGGAAACTATGAGCATAAAAGGCTTAAAAATAAATTGGTTGTAGATAAAACTCCTGGCACAGAGGATTTAAGAGCCGAAGCATATACTGGAGATTATGGATTAACTTTATTAGAGCTTTCACCTTTTGGAGTTATTGGATCTATAACACCAACTACAAATCCATCAGAAACCATTCTTTGTAATGCTATAGGAATGATTGCAGCTGGAAATTCCATAGTTTTTTCACCACATCCAAGGGCAAAAAATACTTCAATTAAAACAATTGAAATATTAAATATGGCTATACAAAAATGTGGCGGACCAAAGAATTTAATTACAACTGTTAAGGACCCAAGTGTTGAAAATGTAAATATTATGATGAAACATCCAAAAATTAACATGTTATGTGTAACTGGGGGACCTGGAGTTGTGAAAATTGCTCTTTCTTCTGGAAAAAAGGCCATTGGAGCAGGAGCTGGAAATCCACCTTGTGTAGTTGATGAAACTGCTGATATAGAAAAGGCTGGAAAGGATATTATCGATGGTTGTACTTTTGATAATAACCTTCCATGCACAAGTGAAAAAGAAGTGATTGTTTTAGATGAGGTTTGTGATCATCTCATAAGCTCTATGAAAAGATATGGTGCTTTTGAATTAAAAGGAAATATGATTGACAAACTTAAAGAGCTAATTATTGAAGATGATCATCCAAATAAGGATTTTATTGGTAAAAGTGCTCAATATATTTTAAATAAGCTTGGTGTTTCATATCCTGATGGAACAAGATGTATAATATGTGAAACTAAGCTTGATCATATATTTGTTATGGAAGAATTAATGATGCCAGTGCTTCCAATAGTTAGAGCTAAAAATATAAGTGAGGCAATTGATATGGCTGTCATTTGTGAAAAAGGAAATAGACATACAGCTATGATGCATTCAAAGAATATAGATAACTTGACTAAAATGGCAAGAACAATACAAACTACTATTTTTGTTAAAAACGCTCCTTCTTATGCAGGAATTGGATTTTTAGGAGAAGGATATTGCACTTTTACCATTGCAGGACCAACAGGTGAAGGTCTTACTTCTGCCAGGGTTTTTGCAAGAAGAAGAAGATGTGTCTTAAGTGACGGATTCTTTATTAAATAGAAATGAGTGATGGCCATGGATAATTTAGTGGATTTAGTCAAGAATGCAGGTATAATTGGTGCAGGTGGGGCAGGATTTCCCACCTATGTAAAATTAAATTCTCATCCAGAGTATTTGATTATGAATGGCGCTGAATGTGAGCCTCTACTTAGAGTAGATCAACAGCTTATGAAGGTGTATGTAAAAGAGATAGTTGAAGCATTTTGCTATGTGCTCATAAGTGTTGGAGCAAAAAAGGGTTTTTTAGCATTAAAGAAAAAATACCACGATGCTATAGGGGCTTTAGAAAATGAAATAAAAAAGTATGAAAATATAGAGCTTAGTTATCTTGATGATTTTTATCCTGCAGGTGATGAACAGGTTACTGTTTATGAAGTATTGAAGAAAATTGTACCTGAAGGTGGCATTCCTTTAAATGTAGGCGCTGTTGTGTTAAATGTAGAAACTCTTTTAAATATAAGTAAAGCGCTTAAAGATGAGAATGTAACTGAAACTTATTTAACGATAACTGGTGATGTTAAAAATCCAGTCACCGTTAAAGTTCCTGTTGGAATAAGTTTTTATGATGCTTTAAATTTAGCTGGAGGCACATCTTTAAAAGAGTATTCTGTTATTGATGGTGGCCCTATGATGGGAAAGATTGCAAATCCAGATATCACTTATGTTAAAAAGAGCACAAAGGGCTATATTATACTTCCTAACGATCATCCAATTATTATTGCAAAAAATAAAAATATGAAAGTTATGTTAAAGGAAGCAAAAACAGCTTGTTGCCACTGTTCTATGTGCACTGAAGTCTGCCCTAGGAATTTATTAGGACATAATCTTCATCCAGATAAATTAATGAGACTTGCAAGCTATAATTCAACATGTGAAAATGATGCATCTTCTACCGAAGCATTTTTATGTTGTGAATGTGGGCTCTGTGAAGTTGCTTGTATAATGGGTCTTCAACCATGGAAATTAAATACATATTTGAAAACCACATTATCACAAAATGGTATTAAAAATCCAAATAATAAACAACCAGTCAATGTAAGTTCTTTTAGAGAGTATAAAAAATATCCTGTAAAAAAACTAATATCACGATTAGAGCTTACAAAATATAATAAGGATGCTCCTCTTACAGATGTAGATGAAAATATATTTAAAGAGGTTAAAATTTTACTAAGGCAGCATATTGGTATAGCATCTGAAGTAGTTGTAAGTGTAAATGATATGGTATCTAAAGGGCAATTAATTGCGAGGATTCCAGAAGGTAAGATGGGTTCAAATATACATGCTAGCATTGATGGAATTGTCAGTGATATAAATATAAATTCTATTATAATTAAGAAGAATGGAGGGGGATGTTAATGGGAAGAGCTATAGGGCTAGTTGAATTTAAAAGTATTGCAAAAGGTGTTGAAGCTGCAGATGCTATGCTAAAAGCTGGAAACATAGAGCTTGTATTTTCCTCTCCAATTTGTCCTGGAAAGTATATATCCATTATCACTGGTGAAGTTGGAGCTGTTGAGTATTCTGTTGAAGCAGCAAGAAGTATATCAGAATATTTTCTAATATCTTCTTATGTAATTCCAAATATTTCAGAGAAAGTTTTTCCTGCTATATCTGGTACCACTGCTGTTTCAAAAATTCAAGCTCTTGGAATAGTAGAAACCATGTCAGCTATTTCATCGGTTATTGCTGGAGACATTGCTGTTAAAAGCTCTAATGTTGAACTTATAGAAATTAGAATTGCAAGAGGACTTGGAGGTAAAGGTTTTACAATTATTACTGGAGATGTTGCTTCTGTAAAATCTGCTGTTAAATCATGTGAAGAAGGTTTAAAAGAGTATGGAGATTTAGTTGCATCTACAGTTATACCTTCTCCAAGTAAAAACTTATTAGAATATATATATTAAATTTTTAAAAGAGCTGTTGTAAAATTGATTTTATTAGTTTTGCAATGGCTTTTTTATTTATGGAGAAGTTAATCAAAGTTTATAGCATACATTTGGAGGTTAATAGTGGAAGTATATAAAATAAAACAACTTGCTTTTGAATTAATGGGAAATAAGTACAGTCCATATTCAAATGAAAAGGGAGAAAAATATTATCATGGAGAACGTGTTGCTTCACTAGTAATAAAACTAAGAAAACATATATACCCAGATGATTCAAGCCATGATGATATTTTATTAGTATCGGCATGGTTTCATGACATTATGAATGGAGTAGAAAATCATAATATTGAAGGGGCAAATATGACAAGAGAAGTTTTATCACCATATTGCGCTAAAGGTGAGCTTGATCAAATATGTGATATTATTAGCGTACATGATAAAAGAGATTTTAAACGCAATTATTCGAAGTTTGTTAGACTCCATCAAGATGCTGATTATCTTGATCATTTTGGGATTTTTGATGTTTGGAGATCATTTATTCATGCTATTCCTCATGATCAAACTATACTTGATATTATTGAGTGGATGACAAAAGTACGTCCAACAAAAAATGAAAAATATAGAAGTGAACTATATTTTGAAATAAGCAGGAAAATATTTGATGAAAAAATGGATTTTTTGAATGAATTCATTAATCGTTTTAAAGTTGAATGTACTGGTGGAATATGGGATGAAGAGAAATTGCTATCTAAATTTTAAATATCAAAATTTGTAAATAACTTATAAAAAAATCGGCTTGATATTTTAATAAATATCTAAGCCGTTATTTTTGCGACATTTTATGTTTAACCTTATAATTACGTATTTTTCATTATAATCTGTTCTATTATATCACTGGCACGCTCACATAGGTCACAGCAGTTTTCGAGGCTATCATAGATGGATTTAATCCCTATGATTTCATTTGTAGCATAACTTGATGAGAAAAGTTTACGTATTGCCTCAATATATACTTCATCTGCTTTAGCTTCGATATCATTTACCTCAATTAGGATTTTTTTAAGCTTTTCTGGTTTTTTGAAATGTTTAAGTTCACCAATTGCATTTTGTAACATTCCAACGCAATCATTCATAATAAATGTTAATTGTGGCGCATCCTGCGGTATTTTATTAATGTTGAACATATATAAGTCAATCACAACTTCATCGATTGCATCAGTAACATCATCTATTATTTGTATCAAACACATAATATCTTCCTGGTCAATTGGAGTAATGAATTCACTAGAAAGCTTTTTAAGTGTGTCATGTTGCAACTCGTCAGCTGCATTCTCAATTTTGTGCATACTTTCACGATAATGAGAAATATGATGCTCTGAATAGTTTTTCATTATCTCCATAAGTAAATTGGCTGCTTGAACACTACATGCAATTAGCTGTTCCATCAATTCGTAATAATCATTTTGACGCTTTGGCATTTGATCATCTCCTATATAAATAGATATAGAGGGGCTTTTTTACCATACCCATAGAAATAACTTGGCCATTAAGAAACCAATAAGCCCACACCCTGGAAAGGTAAGTACCCATGCAAGAACTAAATCCTTTACAATGTTCCAGTTCATATTCTTTAGGCTTCGCGATGCACCAACACCCATAATTGCTGTTGTTTTAGTGTGTGTTGTACTAACAGGGATACCAGTCAATGATGAAAATAAAAGGCATAATGAAGCTGCAAAATCTGCAGCAAAACCCTGATATGGGCGTAATTTAACCATATCCATGCCAACAGATTTAATAATTCTATATCCTCCTACAGAAGTTCCAAATGCCATTACGATGGAACATAGGACCATAAGCCATATTGGAACAACAAAAGTTGTGGCAGCTGATTGTCCACTAGCAAGGGCTGCACCTATTAGGAAGACGGCTATAAATTTTTGCCCATCCTGAGCTCCGTGCATAAAAGCCATAGTTGCCCCGCCTACAACTTGTGCACGAGAAAAAAAACGGCTACTTTTTATGCGATCTTTATTCTTGAATGATAGTACTGTTAATTTAGCGCTAAAGAAACCAAGTATAAATCCAAGAATGGTTGAGAGCACAAGTCCCCACAGCACCTTTACCCATTCTGAACCATTGATTCCTGAGAAATTGTTTTGTATGGCAATTGCTGCTCCAGATAGTCCAGCAATTAAGGCATGACTTTCACTGCTTGGTATACCAAAGTACCATGCAGCAGTTGCCCAAAGAACAATGGATATCATTGCTGCACATAAAGCGATAATTGCTGAGTGCGCATCGCCACCAAAGTCTACCATATTGTAAATAGTCATAGCAACAGAAGAATTTATGATTGTCATGACCAGAACGCCTAGAAAGTTGAAGATAGCTGCCATACCAATGGCTTTACGCACCTCAATTGCTCTTGTTGACACACAAGTAGCAATAGCATTAGGTGCATCTGTCCAACCATTTACTAAAATGACACATAATGTCAAAAGCGATGAAATAAGCAGCATAGGATTGTTTATCATTTGTTGAATAAAGTAAGTAAGTTGCATATTTTTACCTCGCTTAACAAGAAATAATTTAATAACTTGATCTATTTCTTTAAGTGTGGATTTGTTGGAAAATTAAAAAAATAATACATTTTTATTATAACATAATAATTAAATAATTGAATAATAAAATACACAAATTTTTAACAAATACTCGTTAAGCTCAGTAGTTTTTGATGTTTATTTATTGTTGTTGATTTGTGTTGATTTTATATGTTATAATACAATAAAACAACATAAATCAAAGTTAAAAAACAAAAGGAGGTGACATTTTTTGGATTACAAGAATGAATCAGAAGTAAGAGAACTCATGTGTGAGATTGGTAAACGTGTTTATCAAAATGGCTTCGTAGCAGCTAATGATGGTAACTTTTCTGTAAAATTAAATGATGATGAATTTATTTGTACGCCCACAGGCATAAGCAAAGGATTTATGACACCTAATATGCTTTGCAAAGTGGACAAAAATGGAAATGTCATTCAAAGTGAAGGAAATTATAGACCATCTTCTGAGATAAAAATGCATTTAAGAATTTATAAAGATAGGGAAGATGTGGGTAGTGTAGTACATGCTCATCCTCCATATGCAACTGCATTTGCTATAGCAGGAATACCACTTACAGATCCTATAATGCCAGAAGCTGTCATAGGGCTTGGTTCTGTGCCAATAGCAAAATATGGAACACCATCAACAAAAGAAATACCAGACGCTATAGCAAAATATCTTAACGAATATGATGCACTGCTTCTTGAAAATCATGGAGCATTAACCTATAGCGTAGATCTTATGCAAGCTTATTATAAAATGGAGTCACTAGAATATTATGCTAAGCTTTTGTTTTTAACAAAGCAGCTTGGGGGGCCACAAATTTTAGACAAAGATAAAGTTGAAGCTTTATATGAAATTAGAAGGCAAATGAATCTTCCTGGTAGACATCCTGCAAATTTATGATGAAAAAAGCTTTATAGTATATTTATATTATTTTGTTTAAAATATTCAAGAAAATCTTCATCATATTTTTCACTTACTATGGTGTCAAAGTCTGATATACTGGCGATTTTTGAAAAATAAACTTGCTTGAATTTGCTGCTATCTACAGCTAAAATTGCTTTTTTACAGCAATCAATCATAACTTGTTTTACATGAACCTCAGTTTCATTTGAGTCGGTGACACCTTTTATTTTATCTAAACCTTTGCATGAAATTATTGCCTTATCTGCATTAAATTGTCTTAGCATATTTTCTGCAGTTTTTCCAACTAGCGATAAATAAGAGTCACGTAAAAGTCCTCCAGTTGATAAAATTGTTATATTTTTTGATGAAGACATTTCAAGAAGTATTTCAACTGAGTTTGTAATAATTGTAAGTTTCTTTTTTTGTTTTAATAATTTTGCTATGACAAATGAGGTAGAAGAAGAATCTAAAATTATATTTTCTCCATCATTTACAATGTTGAAAATTTTTTTAGCTATAGTTAACTTTTCTTCTCTCATAAATTGTTCTCTTATTTTAAATGGTAAATCAGATTTTAAAGCTTGACTTAGAATAGCTCCACCATATGTTTTTTGTGCAAGACCTTCTTGCTCAAGTTTTTCTAAGTCACGTCTGATGGTTTCTTCTGTAACATTGTATTTTTTACTAAGTTCTGCTACAGTAACTGTTTTATATTTTTGTAAAAATTCTAAAATTTGACTTTTTCTTTCAATTGGTAACATGATGGTCTCCTTAGAATACTTTTTTATTAGAGTATATCACTGTAAAATAGCTTTGTAAAACAATGTTCCATTATTAAAACAGCTTTATAAATTTTTTTATAAATAAAACGTCTTTATTAAAATTTTAATTTAATGTAAAATAAAAACCATAATAGCTTTATTTAAAAAGGGTTGATATATATGGAAACTCTAGTTAAAATGGAAAATATACAAAAAACTTTTCCTGGAGTACATGCGCTTAATGATTGTAGGTTTGATTTAAAACCTGGTGAGGTGCATGCACTTATGGGAGAAAATGGCGCTGGTAAGTCTACTCTTATGAAAATACTTACTGGAGTTTATACAAAAGATTCAGGATCAATTGAAGTTAAAGGAGTAAATACTAACATTTCAAATCCTAAACATGCAAAAGAATTAGGAATTAGCATCATTCATCAAGAGTTAAACTTATGTAAGCATTTAACTGTGGCTCAAAATATTTTTATTGGCAGGGAAATGAAGGATAAGACTAAGCTTATCATAGATGAAAAAAAGATGAATGAAAAAGCTAAGGAGTATCTTGATATGTTAAAGGTTGATATTAAACCTGATGAAAAGGTTTCCTCGCTCACTGTTGCAAAGGAGCAGATGGTTGAAATTGTAAAGAGCATTTCTTACAATGCTGAAATTCTCGTCATGGATGAGCCAACGTCCTCACTTACAAATTCAGAAATTGAGAAATTGTTTGAAATTATTTCATATTTGAAAAAGAAAAATGTTGGTATTGTTTATATTTCTCATAGAATGGATGAGATTATGCGCATTGCTGACAGGATTACTGTTATGCGTGATGGTCAATATATAAAAACTGTTAATGCTAAAGATACAAATATAAATGAAATTATTAAAATGATGATTGGCCGTGAAATAAAAGGTGATTTGAGACCTGAAGGTTTTAAAAGATCAAAGGAAATAGTTCTTGAGGTTAAAAATTTAAATAGAAAAAATGTAATAAAAAATGTGAGCTTTAATTTAAAAAAAGGCGAAATACTTGGGTTTGCAGGTTTAATGGGAGCTGGAAGAACTGAGGTTGCACGAGCTATATTTGGTGCAGATAAAATAGATTCAGGTGAAATTTATATAAGAGGAAAAAAGGTTAACATTGACTCTCCGTCTGATGCTGTAAAACATGGAATAGGTTATCTATCAGAGGATAGAAAACAATTTGGACTAGCACTTGGACTTGATGTTGTAAACAACAGTATACTTGCCTCTTTTGATAAATTTGTTTCTAAAATTGGAATTGTCAATGAGAAAAAATGCAATGAGAATGCTTCTATTATGGTAAAAAAACTGGGTACTAAAACGCCATCTTTAACTCAAAAGGTAAAAAATCTTTCTGGTGGAAATCAGCAAAAAGTTATAATTGGCAAATGGCTAATACGAGATTGTGAAATATTGATTTTTGATGAACCAACTCGAGGCATAGATGTTGGGGCTAAGAATGAAATTTACAATTTAATCAAAGAGTTAGCTGATCAAGGAAGATCTGTAATAGTTATTTCCTCGGAGCTTCCAGAAATTTTAAGATTAAGTCATAGGATATGTGTCATGTGTGAAGGGGCTGTAACAGGAGAATTATTATCAGAGAATGCAAATCAAGAAAATATTATGACTTATGCAACTATGCGAAGTTAAAGGAGGAAAGTTAATGAGCTTCAATGTAAAATTTTTAAAGGGAGCAGCTCTTCAAAAAGTGTTGGCGTTTGTTGGACTTATCGTGATATTTATAATATTTTCGCTTATGTCAAAAAGCTTTTTTACCCCATCTAATATTATTACAATTTTGTTATCCAGCGCATCTATGGGAATTGTTGCAGTAGGTGTTACATTTGTCATTATAACAAGCGGCATCGATCTATCTATTGGTATTATACCTACTTTCTCAGCTGTTATTTTTGGGACATTTTCACAGGTTTTTGGAGTGCCTATGCCTATAGCAGTTATAATTGGACTTATTACTGGAATTTTATGCGGATGCACCACTGGTACTTTGATTTCTAAGTTTAAATTGCCTCCATTTATAGCATCTCTTGGAGTAATGATGATGGCAAGGGGACTTTCGCTTATCATATCAGGGGTGAAACCTATATATTTTGATACAAAAACCCAAAGTGCTTTTACAAATTTTGCCACAGGATCTGTTTTTCCAAAAATTTTTGGCGTTTTAATTCCTAATTTTGTTATTATATTTTTTATAGTGGCTATTGTAGCTAGCTTTCTTTTGAATAAAACATCCTTTGGAAGATACACCTATGCAATAGGGAGCAATGAAGAAGCTACTAGGCTATCTGGAGTAAATACTGATAAATGGAAAATAATGATTTATGCATTTTGTGGGTTATTTTGTGCCATAGCTGGGATTTTAGTTGCATCAAGGCTTACCTCTGTTCAGCCTCAACAGGGAGTTGGAGACGAATTAAATGCTATTGCAGCTGCAGTTATTGGGGGGACTTCTTTAAGTGGAGGCGAAGGAAATATACTTGGTACAATAATTGGAACACTTATTATGAATGTACTTATCAATGGCCTCAGGATGAACAATGTACCACAGGAGTGGCAATATGTTTTTACTGGAATTATAGTTTTGCTTGCTGTTCTTGTTGACATTGCTCGTAGAAGAAAAAATGGTTAAAAATTAAAGATTTTAATATAAATATAAGGAGGAAATTTAAATGAAAAAATTATTTTCAAGTTTACTTATGATGATTGTGATGTCTGCTTCTTTATTTAGCTGTACGCCGACAAACAATTCATCTGCAGAAAATACAACGGCAGCACCAAATACAACGGCTGCAGAAAATACAACTGCCGCTGAAAATACAACAGCTGCAACTACAGGAGATATTTACATTCCACTTATTTCTAAAGGATTCCAACACCAATTTTGGCAAGCTGTAAAATTAGGAGCTGAAAATGCATCTAAAGATTTAGGAGTAAAGATAAATTTTGTTGGACCAGAATCAGAAACAGAAGTTCAAAAGCAAATCGATATGTTTACTACTGAGCTTGGAAAGAACCCACAAGCAATTTGCTTTGCAGCACTTGACACTAAAGCTGCTGAAAATTTATTGCAAGAGTGTAAAGATAAAAACATTCCAGTAGTAGGATTTGACTCAGGCGTTGACAGTGATATACCAGTTTCTACTGTTGCAACAGATAGTAAAGCTGCGGCAGCAGCGGCAGCTGATAAAATGGCTGAAGCAATAGGTCAAAAGGGTGAAATTGCAATTATATGCCACTCTGATACAAGTAAGACAGGTATAGATAGAAGAGATGGATTTAAGGAACAAATTGAGAGTAAATATCCTGATATAAAGATTGTTGCTGTGCAAGTTGGAGATGGGGATCATCAAAAATCAGCTGATATTGCAAAAACAATAATTGCACAATATCCAGATATTAAAGGAATATTTGGAACAAATGAAGGTTCTGCTGTTGGAGCTTATAATGGTTTAAAAGAAGCAGGAATGATTGGTAAAATTGTATTAATAGGTTTTGACTCTTCAAAGACTTTAAAAGATGGAGTAAGATCTGGAGATATATATGGTGCTATTTCTCAAGACCCTGTAACTATGGGATATAAAGCTGTTGAAACTGCATTTAAGGCTTACAAGGGTGAAAAGGTTGAAAGTTTCATAGATACAGGTTATAAATGGTATGATAAATCAAATGTGGATAGTGAGGAAATGAAGCCACTTCTCTACGATTAAAATATATTTATTTAGCTACAAATTTAATTATTTGTAGCTGTTTTATCAATTAAATTAATGGAGGTTTTTTTAAATGGAAGGAAAATTAATAGGTGCATTACCTAAAATAGGCATAAGGCCAACAATTGATGGAAGAAAGGCAGCAAGGTCTGCACTTATAGATCAAACAATGAATTTAGCTAAAATGGCTAAGGATTTTATTGAGTCAAATCTAAAACATTCAAATGGTGATCCTGTGGAATGTGTAATAGCAGAAACTCCAATTGGAGGAGTCGCAGAAGCTGCAAAATGTGCTGATCTTTTTTCTCGTGAGAATGTCTGTGCTACTTTAACTGTAACACCTTGCTGGTGTTATGGAACAGAAACTATGGACACTGATCCTTTAATGCCTAAAGCTGTTTGGGGATTTAATGGAACTGAAAGACCTGGTGCTGTTTATCTTGCAGCAGTTATGGCAGCTCATGCACAAAGAGGACTTCCTGCTTTTAGTATTTATGGACACGAAGTTCAAAATCAAGATGATAAAACCATTCCAGAGGATGTAAAAGAAAAGATTTTAGCATTTGCAAAAGCTGCCATTGCTGTAGGAACCATAAAAGGAAAATCTTATTTAAGCATTGGTTCAGTTTCTATGGGAATCATGGGGTCATTTTTAGATTTTAGCTTTTATCAAAAATATTTAGGCATGAGAGCTGAATGGTGCGACATGTCTGAGGTTGTTCGCAGAATTGATGAAAAGATATATGATGAAGAAGAATATGAAAAAGCTTTAGCTTGGGTAAAAGATACTTGTAAAGACGGCATCGACAGAAATGATGTTAAGAAGACAAAGGAAGAGAAGGATTTAATTTGGGAATTTTGCGTAAAGATGACTTTAATTTTTAGAGATTTAATGGTTGGAAATCCTAAATTAAAACAGTTAGGGTTTGAAGAAGAATCAAATGGAAGAAATGCCATTGCAGCTGGATTCCAAGGTCAAAGAATGTGGACTGATCATTTTCCAAATGCAGATTTTGCAGAATCCATATTAAATTCAAGTTTTGATTGGAATGGAATTCGTGAAGCATATGTATTTGCAACTGAAAATGATAATTTAAACGGCCTTGCAATGCTTATGTCTCATCTTTTAACAAGTAGAGCTTCTGTTTTTGCTGATGTTAGAACATATTGGAGTCCTGATGCAGTTGAAAAGGCTTCAAATTGGAAACCTATAGGTTTAGCGCAGAATGGTTTTATTCATTTGATAAATTCAGGAGCAGCATCTCTAGATGGCGCAGGTCAGATGAAGGATAGTGAAGGCAATAATATAATGAAACCATTCTGGGAAGTTACAAAAGAGGATATACAATCAACTATGGAGGCAACATCTTGGTGCCCTGCTAATTTAGAATATTTTAGAGGTGGCGGATTCTCATCTTGTTTTGAAACAAAATGCGAAATGCCAGTAACTATGGTTAGAATAAATCTTATAGATGGCCTTGGACCTGTTATGCAAATTGCTGAAGGACATAGCTTAAACTTGCCTGATGATGTTTCAAGAAAGCTTTGGGATAGAACTGATCCAGGTTGGCCATCTACATGGTTTGCACCAATTTTAACTGGCGAAGGTGCATTTAAAGATGTTTATTCTGTAATGGCTAATTGGGGAGCAAATCATGGAGCATTTTGTTATGGTCACATTGGAAAAGATTTAATAACGCTTGCCTCTATGCTTAGAATACCTGTTTCAATGCACAATGTGCAAGATGAAAAGATATTTAGACCTCATGCTTGGGCAGCTTTTGGAACTAAAGATTTAGAAGGAGCAGATTATAGAGCTTGTGAAAACTTTGGTCCTCTTTATGGAAAAAAGTAGGGAGTTGATTTTATGTTAAAGGGAATACCTTCTATTATATCCCCTGAACTTTTAAAGATTTTAATGGAGATGGGACATGGAGATGAAATTGTCATTGGAGATGGAAATTTTCCTGCAGCTTCAATGGCTAAAAAACTTATAAGATGCGATGGGCATTCAGTTCCAGATTTACTTTCTGCTATTTTAAAATTATTTCCACTCGATACCTTTGTTGAAAAACCAATTGCTTTAATGGAAGTGGTAGATAAAAATGCTGAGACTCCAAAGATATGGAATGAATTTAAAAATATATTAGATAAGTACGAACCTGAAAACAATGATATAGAATATATAGAGAGATTTTCATTTTATGAGAGAGCGAAAAATGCATATGCTATTATTGCAACTGGAGAAAAAGCTATTTATGCTAATATTATTTTGAAAAAGGGTATATTATGATGAGTATTAATTGTTTAGCATTAGATTTTGGGGCGTCAAGTGCAAGATTAATGCTAGGAAAATATGATGGAAAGAGAATTGAACTTACAGAAATACACAGGTTTTTAAATGAGCCTGTGTCCCTTTGTGGAAGGGTTTATTGGGATATTTTAAGGCTTTTTCACGAGGTTAAAATAGGGCTTAAAAAGATTTCTAAATTAAATTTAAAAATTCATGGCATTGGTATAGATACTTGGGGAGTTGATTACGGATTTTTAGATAAAAATGGGAATCTTATTCAAAATCCTATTCACTATAGAGATAACCGCACACTTAGCGCTGTACGTGATGTTAAAAAGATTTTACCTTTTGATGAAATTTATAAAACAACTGGTATACAATATATGAATTTAAATACCATTTATCAACTTGTATCTGATAAAGAGATAAGAAATGATATTTATAAAATATCTGACAAATTTCTTATGATACCTGATTTGTTTAATTATTTTTTATGTGGTGAAAAATTAAATGAATATACTCAGGCCACTACATCTTCACTGATTGATATTAATTCAAAGAAATGGAGCAGTGAAATTTTAAATAACTTAGGGTTAAGATCTGATATGTTTTGTGATATGGTTATGCCTGGGACCGTTTTAGGAAAGCTTTCTAAAGAAATAGAAGACGAGGTAGGGCTTAAGGATTTAGATGTTATTGCTGTTGCAAGCCATGATACAGCATCCGCTGTTTGTGCTGTGCCATTTAGTGACGAAAATTCTATTTTTTTAAGCAGTGGAACTTGGTCTTTAATCGGGAAAGAATTAAATGAACCTATTATAAATTTAGATTCTATGAAGAAAAATTTTACAAATGAAGGCGGAGCCGAAGGAAAGATTACTTATTTAAAGAACATTACAGGCCTTTGGATTATTCAGCAGCTAAAAAATAAATGGGAAGGTGCTATAACGTTCCCTGATATAATTGAAGCTGCCAGGAGAGAGATGCATAAAAACTTTATTATTAATCCTAATGCAGAGGAGTTTACTTTTCCAAATAACATGGCAGAAGCTATTGCTGATTATTGTGTGAAAAAAGGTCAAGGTAGGCCTAAAACACTAGGAGAGCATGCCATTTCTGTATATAATGGGCTTGTTAATGAGTATAGATTAGCTTGCCTTGATTTAGAGCATTTAACAAATTCCAAAATTAGCACTATTAATATGGTGGGCGGCGGAATTTTAGATGAGTTTTTATGCGAAATGACAGCACATGCTACAGGTAAAACTGTAGTAGTAGGGCCTGTGGAAGCATCTGTTTTAGGGAATATTATAATGCAATTAAAGGCATTAGGTGAAGTTAAAGACCTTAATCAGGGAAGAGAAATAGTTAAAAATAGCTTTGATGTTAAAACTTATAATATTTAAAAAAAATAAGGAAATTCATATTATAAATGTAAATAATCCAATATACCTCTGGGGCAGTTGATTTAATCATCTGCCTCTTTTTTTTATAAAGCTAAACATTTTATTTATATTTTTTAGTTTCATTTTAGGTTGCCATGTTATAGTTATATTAAAGATCAAGCTAAAACCGATTTGAATTTGGAGGCAATTAAAGAGATTATATTGGAGGATATGAAATGAGATTATTATTAGCAGAAGACGAAAAGGAACTTTCTAATGCTATAGTAGCAATTCTAAAGCATAATCATTACTCCGTTGATGCTGTTTATAACGGTGCTGATGCGCTGGATTATGGACTTTCTGAAAATTATGACGGAATAATTTTAGATATAATGATGCCTAAAAAAAACGGATTGGATGTTCTGGCTCAG
>JAVBPD010000035.1:0-18620 GCA_031549885.1 Clostridiaceae bacterium | reverse complement strand
CCTGAGCCAGGATCAAACTCTCTTGTTTTAATCCCTTTTGCTCTTTTGACTTCTCTGGTTTCCTTTTTCCTTACTCTGTTCAATTTTCAACGATCTTTCGCTCTTTTCTTGAGCGCTTTATTATAATATCATGCCCCTTCTTTTTAGTCAATACTTTTTTTAAAAATTTATTTAAAAAAATAAAAAATAAAGCTTTCATGCAAAAAACTTAATAAAATACATGCATAAATGCTTTGTAATTCAATGATTAGCCATTTTATGTAATTATTCTATATAAAATACTTAAATATAAATAAGAATAAAATCCCGGGTATCCCTAATAAAACAGAAACTAAAAAAGTGATAGTGTTTAATTCTACTTTTAAATTTATAAATTCTCCAAAATAATTTGCTATTAAAAGAAGAGAAATTCCTATTAAACTATTTATTATTATTTTACTTATAATCTTTATTGGAATTCTCAATATTCTAATAAATAAAAATATGAGCCCAATTGCAATTAAAATATAAATTAATAAATCCATAATTACCCTCCACATTGATTTATTAAAAATATATTATTATTAAATTCCATTTATTCTTAATAAAATTAAAAGAAAAACGAGAAATTTCTTAAAAAATTCTCGTTTACCATAATAACTATAATTCTTTTCTTCCTTCTAGAGCTTTTAAAATAGTCACTTCATCAACATATTCTAAGTCTCCACCAACAGGTATTCCATGGGCTATTCTCGTTACTTTAACTCCAAGAGGCTTTAATATCTTTGAAATATACATAGCAGTAGCTTCCCCTTGAATATTTGGATTTGTAGCAACTATTACTTCTTTTATTCCTTCAATTCTTCCAATTAACGATTTCAAATTTATATCATCTGGCCCTTTACCATGAAGTGGAGAAATAGTTCCATGTAATACATGATAAACTCCATTGTATTCCTTAACTCTTTCTAAAAATACAATATCCTTAGCTTCTTCTACCACGCAAATAATACTTTTATCTCTATTTGGATTGCTGCAAACACTGCAAATCTCTTTATCAGTAAAATTTCCACATACTAAACATGGTCTTATAGTACCTCTTGCTAGAACCAATGCATCTGAAAACTCTTTAACTTCATCTCTAGGAAGATTTAAAATATACAAAGCAAGCCTTTGTGCAGTTTTCTTTCCAATGCCTGGAAGTTTTGCAAATTCCTCTATTAGTTTTTCAATCGCAACTGGATAATACTCCAAACCATTCACCTCAAAATCTATTAAAACATGCCTGGTATATTCATGCCTCCTGTTAGTTTACCCATTTCCTTAGCTGTTTCTTCCTCAGCTAATCTTAAAGCTTCATTTACAGCTGTAAGTATTAAATCTTGAAGCATTTCAACATCATCTGGATCTAAAACTTCTGGTTTAATTTTTATATCTTTTAAAGCTTTTTTACCTGTTACAATAGCTTCAACAGCACCACCACCAGAAGTCGATTTAAATTCTTTATTTTCAAGCTCTCTTTGTGTTTCTTCCATTTGTTTTTGGAGAGCTTGAGCTTGTTTTAACATATTGTTCATGTTCATTCCCCCACCTTTTGGGAACATGCCGCCTTTTGCCATTTTTATCCTCCTTAATCACTTATATATTGATATTTTATTATACTCATTCATCAAGTATTTCAACGATATTATCTCCAAATATCTCTTTTATTTTATCCTCTTTTTTAAATTCTTGCAAATTGTCTATTTCAAATTTTATTTCTAACTTGGTTTTAAATACATCTTCTAAAACATTAATGATATTTTTAACATTATCATTTTGTTCAAGCCTTTTTTTGTTAAATTTATATTCTTCAGAAAATTTAATAGTTATGCAATTATCTTTTAAATCAATTATCTCCCCTGTTAAAAGTGATGCATATAAAGTCATTTGCCTTCTTGCTTTAATTTGATCTAAAACATCTTTCCATTTACTTTTTATTATTGAAATATTTAATGTATCATTTTTAGTTACATCCTTTTTGTCTTCATTGTTAATGTGAATATCCTTTGATGGCAATTCTTTTTTAATTTGATTGTTTACAACTTCTTTTTTAGGTTCTTTAGAAATGTTAATATTTTCATTTTTTATATTTTCTTCTAAATTGTTTAATCTTGATATAATAACTTCGTTAGATGTATCATACTCTCTTTTGCATATTTTAATTATAGCCATTTCTAGATATAATCTTGTTTGTTTTGTCCATTTAGATTGTTCTTCTGCTTCTTGTAGTATTTTTATATATCTTAATATGCTTTCAATATTTACTTTATTTGATTGATTCTTTAAATCTTCTATTGAATCATTTGAAAGATTTATAATTTCATCTAGATTATTGCTTATTTTACATATCATAAGATTTCTCATATGGTTTATTAAGTCTTTTATAAATAAACTCATATCTTTTCCAGAAGATGATAATGTATCAACTATTTTTAAGCTGTTTTCTATATTACAACTAATTAACTCATCTGAAATTTTAAAAAGATCAATATTATTTACTATGCCAAGCATTTCAACTATTTGTTTATACTCTATTTTGTTGTCTTCAAATGATATACATTGCTCAAGAATGCTTAATGCATCTCTCATTGCTCCATCTGAAACTTTTGATATTAATTTTAAGCTCTCATCTGTTGCATAAATGCCTTTTGTATCTACTATTTTCCTTAAGTATTTTGAAATATCTTTTACCAAAATTCTTTTAAAATCAAACCTTTGACACCTTGACAATATGGTAACAGGAAGTTTTTGTGGATCTGTTGTTGCTAAGATAAATATTACTCTTTCTGGCGGTTCTTCTAGCGTTTTTAAAAATGCATTAACAGCGCTAATTGAAAGCATATGTACTTCATCCATAATATACACTTTATATTTTGATTCAGCAGGTAAATAGTTTATTTCGTCGATTATTTCTCTAATTTTATCTATACCATTATTTGATGCTGCATCTAATTCTAATACATCAAGGCACTGTGATTTTAAGATTTTTACACAGCTTGAGCATTCATTACATGGGTTTCCACTTTGAGGGTTTTCACAATTTACAGCTCTTGAAAATATTTTTGCAGTAGTTGTTTTACCTGTTCCCCTTGTACCACAAAACAAATAAGCGTGACCTATTTTATTATTATTTACTTGGTTTTTAAGGGCTTTAGATATAATTTGTTGTCCTATTAAGTCATCAAATATTTTTGGTCTAAGTTCTCTATATAAGGATAGATAGCTCATAAAATCATCTTCCTTCTTTAATTATATAACAAAAAAAGAGTATTAAACTCTTTAACTTTTTGTATAAAATTTATTTTGAACCGTGCACCTCACTTTGACAGCATATTATGAACGACTCTCCATAGTTAGCTCAAGTTAGGCTTTGCCAGAACACACAAAAGTGATCACTTACCGCTGCTTTCTTCCGAATCTGACGGGGTTCATGAGCTTTTATTGCCTGGGACCTAACTCTCAACACCACTTGTGAAGAACAGGCTTCACAATATGAAGCCGAGGTGAGGAATTCAACCCCGCTGTAGCGGTTTGCAGGTTACAGGGCACCGCTAGCTCCCCATCTAGCACGGTAAATTTAACCTGGCGGAGAAGATGGGATTTGAACCCATGGTAGAGTTTCCCCTACACACGCTTTCCAGGCGTGCTCCTTAAACCACTCGGACACCTCTCCATATATAATTTACGCAATTTAAATTATACTAAAGCAATTATGTAAAGTCAATGAATTAATTTTTAAAAATTAATAATTTTATTTTTTATAAATATGCTGTATATTTATATTAATTTATTGTTGTATGAGGTAAATATGATTATAATTCTTTCTCCAGCAAAAACTATTAATTTTAATTCCAATATTTTAATTAAAGATTTTACCATTCCTAAGTTTAAAAATGAAACTTTGACTCTAATTAGAGAGTTAAAAAAATTTTCACCAAACGATCTTGAATCTTTGATGAAGATAAATCCTCCACTTGCTGAGCTTAATTTTTTTAGAATTCAAAAGTTTAATGAGAACTTTTTAGATGATTCTAAACAAGCTATTTATGTTTATAATGGTGAAGTGTACAGAGGACTTAATGTAAATGAATATTCTTTATCTGATATGAATTTTGCAACATATAGCCTTAGAATTTTATCAGGATTATATGGAGTTTTAAAGCCTCTTGATTTAATAAAGGAACATAGGCTTGAAATAAGCGCAAATCTTCAATTTAAATCATATAAAAATCTTTATGAATTCTGGAAGAATAAACTTACCAATTATATCATTAAAGAGCTTAATGAGCATGAAGATAAGCTTTTGATAAATCTTGCGTCTAAAGAGTATACAGATGCCCTTGATTTAAATTTAATTAAAAAAATGTTTACTGTAATTACTCCTATTTTTAAGGATTTTAAAAATGGTAAGTACAAAAATATTACTATATATTCAAAACATTGCAGAGGTCTTATGGCATCATATATAATCAAGAATAAAATTAAAAATTATGATGATATAAAAGAATTTGATTTAAATGGCTATAAATATGCGGATCATTTGTCTAAAAAAAATGAGCCAATTTTTATAAGAGGTTAAAAATAAAAGGAAGAACTTTTATATCCTTCCTTTTATTTTTTGGGAGACTAAATAATTTACTCTAGATAATTATCATTGAGTTTAATCTTTTGTTAATCATTGAATTTTCAAATATTTATCTTTTGTAAGAGATCTTGTGTTTAAGTATAATACAAAAAAGATAAATCATTACAATAAATGTACTGAAAAAACAAAATTTATACCTAAAATAACAATTTCAGGTATAAATAACATTTATATTATAATATTATACAAATAAGTCCTACATTTCCTTCATTTATTATTTTTTGAAGAGTTCTTTGTATCTTTATCTGTACATCTTCTGGCATCCTAAATAATTTATGTTGAAGTCCATCTTTAACCATCATTTCTAATGATTTACCAAAAATATTGCTCTGCCACATTTTTGATGGATCATTTTCAAATTGATCAAGGAGAGATTTTACTAAGTCTTCACTTTCCTTTTCACTTCCCATTATAGGTGAAATTTCCGTTTCAATATCAGCCTTAATAAAATGAATAGAAGGCGCACTAGCTCTTAATTTTACACCATATGAATTGCCTTGTTTAACTATTTGAGGCTCTTCAAACTTCATTTCATTTAATGATGGCGCAACCATTCCATATCCCTTTGTCTTAACATCACTTAATGCCTCTTGAACTTTTTCATATTCAACTTTTGCTTTAGACATAACAGCTAAAGTCTTTAACAGGTCATTTTCACCATCTATCTTCATGCCAGCTACTTCTTCTAAAAGGTCATAAAATAACTTTTGCTTAGGACGAAGCACTATTCTAGCTACTCCATCAGACATATTTATATTTTTAACATAGGACTCATCAATAAAATCATAAGTACTTATTTCTTCAGAAAGCTGCTTTAGATCTCTTAATTTAGTTGCCTTTTTACAAAGTAGTGTTACCACATCCATAAATTTAGCTTTTAAATTATTATCTAATGTTAACCCGTCCACCCATTCAGCCATTTCGATATTTATTTCTTTTAAAGGAAACTCCATTAATATTTTCGAAAAAATATTATTAAAATCATCTACATCCATATTTACTACATCTACTATTTCTACTGGAACATCATATTTTTCTTGAAGCTCTTTTCTAAGATTTTTAGTCTTTTCTTCCTTTGGTCTTGCTGAATTAAGTAAAATAATAAATGGTTTGTTTAATTCCTTTAATTCATTTACTACCCTTGCTTCTGGCTCCTCATAATCCTCTCTTGCAATTCCTGTAATAGAGCCATCTGTTGTAACTACTATACCTAAAGTAGAATGGTCTTTAATAACCTTGTGAGTTCCAATTTCAGCAGCTTCTTCAAATGGTATTTCATGATCAAACCAAGGTGTCATAACCATCTTAAATCCGTCTTCATCTAAATATCCATTTGATCCCTTAACAATATACCCCACACAATCAACAAGTCTTACTTTAAGCTCAGTTGAGTCATCAATATTAATAGTTACTGCCTCATTAGGAACAAATTTAGGTTCAGTGGTATGAATTGTTTTACCTGCTGAACTTTGAGGAAGCTCATCTTTTGCTCTTTCTTGTTTAAATTCATTCTCTATTTTGGGAATGATCATTAAATCCATAAACCTCTTAATGAATGTAGACTTACCAGTTCTAACAGGGCCCACCACTCCAATATAGATATCTCCTTGAGTTTTTTTTGCTATATCTTTATATATATCAAAATTTTCCAAATTTAATTCCTCCCACATCATTATTCATAATAATATATATTGGGAAGATAAAAAAATTATGATTAAATAATTGAATATGTTCACTAAAATATTAGCAGCTTAATCATTACGATTAAACTGCTATTGCTAATTGATGTTATTCACTTTTCTTATCTCTTGTCATGAGCTCATGTACGATATCTTCTACATCATAATTATCATAAAGCACTTTATGCAAAGAATCTACAATGGGCATTTCTACTTCAAGCATTTCTTTTAGTTTATAAAAAGCATTGCAAGCTTTTACTCCTTCTACCACCATGCCTATTTCATTTAAAGCTTTTTGTAGAGTAAAGCCTTTGCCAATTAAAATGCCACATCTTCTATTTCTTGAATGCATAGAAGTGCATGTAACTATTAGATCTCCAAATCCAGCAAGGCCCATAAAGGTTTCATATTTTCCTCCAAGTTTTGTACCAATTCTAATTATTTCATTCATACCTCTTGTCATAATTGCAGCTTTAGTGTTATCACCATAGCCCATGCCATCAGATATGCCTGCTGAAAGCGCAATTATATTTTTAATTGCACCTGCAATTTCAACTCCAATGATATCATCTCCAGTATAAATTCTTAAAGATGGCATCATAAATAAATCTTGAACTTTTTTGGAAAGATTTATATCACTTGAAGCAGCTACTAAGGTTGTAGGAATTTCTAAAGCTACTTCTTCTGCATGACTTGGCCCAGATAGCACAACTACATCATTATATGGGAGTTCTTCTTTTATAACCTCAGAAAGCCTTTTAAATGTATTTTCTTCTATTCCTTTTCCAACATTAACTATTAATTGATCTTTTAAAATATAACTTTTTAAATTTTGTGATATGCTTCTTACAACATGTGAAGGCACTGCAAAAACAATATATTCTGTACCGTAAATTGCTTCTTCTAAATCAGAAGTTGCAAATATGCCTTCTGGAAAACGAACATCAGAAAGGTATTTTAAATTTCTTCTTTCATTATTAATGCTATCTACATTTTCTTTATTTCTATCATATAGATTCACTTTATGGCCCTTTCTTAATAGCACTAAAGAAAGTGCAGTCCCAAAACTTCCTGCACCAATTACTGATATATTTGGCATTATCCCTTTTTCCTTTCTTTAAACTCTAATTGCAGACCACATCCAGTA
Source organism: Clostridiaceae bacterium (assembly GCA_031549885.1). GTDB lineage: Bacteria > Bacillota > Clostridia > Clostridiales > Clostridiaceae > WQUF01. Next base: position 11,128 of record JAVBPD010000035.1, on the reverse strand, counting down.
AAATCAAAGCTTTTTCTTATTTGATTTTCTAAATACCTTTCATAGGAATAATGAAGCAAGTTTGGGTTATTTATAAAAAATACAAAATGAGGAGGCTTTATACCAACTTGAGTCACATAAAATATTTTCAATCTATTGTTAGCTACTACAGGCGGTTCTTTCATCATTACAGCATTATTAATAACTTCATTTAAAACTCCAGTTTGAATTCTCTTTGTATAGTTGTCATAGCATTTTTTTGCAAGATCTAAAACTTTATTTATTCTCTGCCCTGTTAGAGCTGAAATAAATAAATATGGAGCATAGCTTAAAAATGATAATTTACTTCTATATTCTTTTTCTATATTTGCTAAAGTTTTATCATCTTTTTCAATAGTATCCCATTTATTAACAAGTATCATTATAGCTTTGCTCATTTCATGGGCATATCCTATAATCTTTTCATCTTGATCTGTAATTCCTTCATTTACATCTATAATGAGAACACAAACATCTGCTCTTTCAATAGATGCAATTGTACGAACAGCACTATACCTTTCTATTTCTTCTTTAATTTTACTTTTTCTTCTAAGACCTGCTGTGTCTATTAAAGTAAAAAGTCCAAATTCTGTATCTATATTAGAATCAATAGAGTCTCTTGTGGTTCCAGGAATATCAGTTACAATATTTCTTTCCTCTCCAAGAAGTTTATTTACAAGAGATGATTTTCCTACGTTTGGTTTCCCTATAAAAGCAATTTTAATTCTTTCAACTTCTTCTTCAAAAGCAGATAATGTTTTAAACTTTGCTATAAGATTGTCTAACATATCTCCAAGACCTAATCCTTGATTTGAAGATATTGCTTGAGGCTCGCCAAAACCTAAATTATAAAATTCATAGGCATTGCTTTCTTCATTTATCCTATCTATTTTATTTACTACTAAAAGAACAGGCTTTTTTGACTTTCTTATCATTTGTGCTATTTCACGATCAGCATCTGTAAGACCTGTCTTTCCATCCACTAAAAATAAAATGCAATCAGCTGTTTCTACAGCAATTTGAGCTTGCCTTCTCATTTGAGAAAATATTATATCTTGGCTTTCTGGTTCAATTCCCCCAGTATCAATAATCGTAAAAACATAATTAAGCCATTCTGATTCTGCATATATTCTATCTCTTGTAACTCCTGGTGTATCTTCTACAATGGCTATTCTTTTCCCAGCTAGTTTATTAAATAAAGTTGATTTTCCAACATTGGGTCTACCAACTATTGCCACAATAGGTTTGCTCAAAATTATACCTCCCTTACTTAAACATGATAGGAATATCATAAAACAAATGAAAGCTTAATACAATTATTTTTATAATTTAATTTTTTTTTAAATTTATATAATTTAAGCTTATTTTTTCTAAAGTAGCAAATATTATAGTTATATAAAGGAGTTTTGCAATAAAATTCTTTTCCATTGACAAGCTTATTAAAAAATTATACAATATAATTGAAAATAATTATCAATAAGGAGTGGTTTAAATGAGTATCTGTGATATGAAATCTGGAGAAAATGCAAAAATAGTTAACATTCTTGGTGACGAGAAATTAAAAAAGAGGCTTCTTGCTTTAGGTTTAACCAATGGGTGTGATGTAAAATTTAAAAATTCTGCTCCACTTGGTGATCCAATCGTAATAAATTTAAGAGGTTTCGATTTAGCAATAAGAAAAAAGGACGCAGCAAATATACGCATTAAATACTAAATTTAGAAGGTGGCATTAAATGAGCACTATTGCACTAATTGGAAATCCAAATGTGGGTAAAACTTCTCTCTTCAATTTATTAACACATTCCAATTTAAAAGTTGGCAATTGGCCTGGTGTTACAGTTGAAAGAAAAGAAAGTTTAATATCAAAAGATGTAAAACTTGTTGATTTACCTGGCATATATGCTTTAGATACATTTTCAAATGAAGAAAGAGTATCTAAGGATTTTATAATAAATGAAAAGCCTGATATACTTCTAAACATTGTAGATGCTTCTACTCTTGAAAGAAATTTATTCTTAACATTGCAACTTAAACAGTTTAAAAAACCTATTGTACTTGTTTTAAACATGATGGATGTTGCTAAAAGTAGAGGTATTGATATTGATATTAAAAAACTCGAGAAAAAACTTGGAGTAAAATGCATTCCCATAATTGCTTCAAAAGAGATTGGAATAGAAGATTTGAGAACCTTATTAATTAATAATAAGGATTTATTTAAGAGCCCAATTGATAATAATTATCAATTTAAATCTGAAGAGGATTATTATAAGTATATTCATGAGGTTTTATCAGATGTAATTATTAAAGATGAATCAAAAAAAGAAACATTTTCTGAAAAAATAGATAAAGTAGTATTAAATAAATGGCTTGCTTATCCTACATTTCTTTTGGCATTATTTATAATATTTCAATTTACTTTTTCTTGGGTTGGCACACCATTGCAAGATTTATTGGATACTCTTGTAAATGAATACTTTGCAAATTTTATTGCAGGGCTTATTCAAAATACATCTCCTTGGTTTCAATCTTTAATTTTAGATGGCATTATTGGTGGGGTTGGAGCCATTATCCCATTTTTACCAATAATAGTTTGTTTGTTTTTAGGCTTAAGCCTTCTTGAAGATTGTGGATACATGGCTAGAACAGCTTTTATTATGGATAAACTTATGAGAAAAATTGGTTTATCAGGAAAGGCATTTATACCGATGATTATGGGATTTGGTTGTGCTGTTCCTGGAATAATGGCAACAAGAACCCTTGAAAGTGAAAAAGATAGAAAGCTTTCTACTCTTTTAATACCTCTCATGTCATGCCCTGCAAGACTTCAGGTTTATGCGTTATTTGTAGGCATATTTTTTACAAAAAATAAAGGATTGGTGGTATTTTTAATTTACTTCATTGGCGTATTAGTAGCTATGCTTGTTGGAATTTTATTTAAAAATAGCGTTTATAAAAAAGATGATGAACCATTTATGATTGAATTGCCAAGTTATAAAATGCCAACATTAAAATCAATTTTAAAAATATTATGGGAAAAGTCCAAAGGTTTTTTAATAAAAGCTAGCACATTAATATTTGCAGCCTCTGTATTTATATGGCTTGTAAGCCATTTTAGCTTTCAAGGGTATGTAACTGATATTAACGAAAGCTTTCTTGCAAGTTTTGGTCATGTAATGGCACCACTTTTCTCTCCACTTGGCTTTGGTGAGTGGCAAAGCGTAGTTTCTATTTTAATTGGAATATCAGCCAAAGAAATAGTTGTATCTACTTTAGGGGTTGTGTATAGTGGTGATTTAGCAAATGTTTTACCAAGCCATTTTACTTCGCTATCTGCAATTAGTTTTATGATATTTATTTCTCTTTATACCCCTTGTGTTGCCACAATTGCAGCTGTAAAAAAAGAATATGGTAATAAATTTGCAGCATTCTCTGTTTTATATCAATTTGTTTTAGCTTGGATTGTTTCTTTATTAATATTTTCTGTTGGAAAAATATTTTCTTAAAGAAGGTTAATGATATGTTAGAAATATTGATTACAGTAGCTATTTTTATTGTTGCTTCCACAATACTTTACAGAATATACATTAAAAAGAAAACGTGTAAGGATAACTGTAATTGCAACACATCAAGCTGTAGCAATTGTTCTTCCCTAAATTGCCCATATAATAAGGAGTTTAAGGAAGAAAAACATAAGAAAAAAAATATGTAAAATGCTGATGGTATATATTATTTCATCAGTTTTTTTACATATTGTTAACACAAAGTTTACAAAAAATTAATATTTATGCTTCAATTTTTTTCTTTTTTGGTTAAGAATTATATATATAATATTATTGGGTAACTGATTTAAACTTACTTTTTATTTACTGGCACCTTCTAGGTGCTATTTTGTTCTTTTTTTTAAATAATACCTTGTAAATCCATAGGGAACATCATCTAGCTCGCCAAATACCTCATATCCATTTTTTATGTAAAAATCTTTAGCTCTTTGATCTGTTTCTAAATGCACATAGCTACATTTTTGTTCCATTGCTATTTTTTCCACTTCTTTTAAAAGTATTGATCCATATCCACTTTTTCTATATTCCTTTTTTATCCACAATAATTCAATATATAAGGTACTAAAGTGATGAACTATAACGCCTTTCAGGCCGCCAATGATATTATTATTTTTATCTTTTATCATTCTGTTAACTTTAATAACAGTTGTACCAGTTAAGCTGCCTGTCTCCTTATCATATTCTAGAATTCCTTCCCAAACTAAATCCTCTTCCTCCTTTGAGCTCTCTGTAATCATATAATTAAGCATTTTGCATCTTCCTTAATATTATTAACTTAACAATCTTTATCTTCATAATAATTTTAGCATCTTTTTTGTTAATTTAAGTATATATAATAATGATGAAATTTTAAAGGAGAAATTTATAAATATGTTGATAAGACCCCTTAAGAAAATGTGTAATCTATCTCAATAATATCTTTAATAGCATCTATTAACCCAATCATAATGATCTTTTATTCCTATTGCTGCTTTTGTTTTTCCAATTAAATTAATTGTGTAATTAAATTTCCTTCCTCATATTGTATTATAATACTTTATTTTTTAAAATATTTACGACAATGTTATTGTTATATAAAAATCTATATTTTAGAATAAAGTTAACTAATCAAAAATAGTTTTATAAAAAACTTAGAAAGGATGGGAAATAATATGAAATATTTAAACTTGCTACGTCCAATTGTTTTTATTGTATTCTTTTTCCTTTGTTCCTGCAATAATGAAACTTTAAATAATAATAACACCCAAGAAACTACATCAAAAATCCCAGTGAATAAAACTTATTTAGAAGGGTTTTGGCATGATGCTCTCGATTTTTATAAAGGCATTGGCACATCATATGAATTTTTTGGCGATGGGATGCTTTATAATTTTAAAAATGGTGATGTACTTAGCCACAGTGGCTCATGGAATATAAGAGATGGTAACAAACTAGAACTAACAGTTACAGAAAGTTTGGATAAAACTTCTTCATATGATTACAACATTGAATACATTGCTATAGATGAGTCTACCAAGGAACCAGCATTAATTATTGGTAATCAGAAATTCTGGAAAATGAACAAACCTCAAGATTTAATAAATGGTTCTCCATTATATATTAATCTTGATCATAATTTGAAAATAAAAAATTATGAGAATAAAAAAGCAATAAAGTTTAAAAATATACATGGCTCTGGTGAACATATTATAATTTTTTCTGACAGTGATTTATACGATTTTAAGATTAGTAATATAAGTTTCGATGATGATATTAATTTTTATTTTGAAGATGTTGCTTTCAGCTTAAATGTTTTGTCATCTGAAAATTTTTTAGAATACAAAACTACAACACCAGAGGGTGCACCCTATGAAGCCATTTCATTTACTGATAAAGATGGAATAGATCATTCATATGCACTAAGTTATAATGGACGTGACGGTTCAACTTGTGCTGTTAAAATTAAAATCTCAAATGAGAAAAACCCTTCAAAATTAGAAAATGAATATTAATATAATTTATAAAAAGGAGATGATATTCAATGTCTCAAGAAATAAATATTAGCAATTTTGCTGCAAAGACCTACAGAATAATTGATGGAAAAGCTAATTCTAACTCTTTAATACAAGGTATTATTGGTTTGGGTGGATTTCCATATACGCTTTTAACTGATGGCGCAGTTGTTTTTACACATTATAGCCCAATGTTAAATGAAATAAGAGCTTTAATGAATCTTGGGCCCATTACTAAAGAAATGTTTAAGCCAATATTTTTAAGCGTTTCTGATGAAATTTTATCTGATATTCTATTTGGTAAAGTTTTAGCTCAAATTCCTCTTATAGGTGTTTATTTTAATGCTTTATGCGCCAAAACAATGACTTGGAGATTAGGTATGTTATATTCAGCACTTACCTTACATGGAGAAGATATTGGCGATGAAAAAACAAAAAAATTTGCACGCCGTATTCGTGAAACCTTTCCTCAAAAGGATGTAAAGAAATTTATTGAACCTGATTATGATAAATTTCAACAATTATTAATTGAACTTCAAAAATGATTAGAAGGAGACATATTTATGCTTAATAAATCTGAAACTGCACTTTTAGTGATAGACATGCAATATGGCGGAGGTGCACCTGACGGGTCGCTTGTAAAGATGTTAAATGTTGATGTATCTAAACAAGAGGATATTGTCACACCAATTATTAAATTAAAAGATTTTTTCAATGAAAATCACATGCTCATAATTAATATTAAAACTGAATATGAAGAGGATTTTAGCGACTGGAAAATGCTTTCTGAAAGGTTTGAAGTAAAAAAATATAAGCATTTTATAAAAGGATCTATTGATGCTGAAATAATTCCTCCTCTTGCTCCAAAAGATGATGAAAAACTTTTAATAAAGCACAGGTGGAACGCTTTTTCAAATCCAGATCTTGATAAAATGCTTAAAGAAAATAATATTTTAAATCTTATAATAGTTGGAGCTGCTACAGATGTATGCGTTCTTGAAACCTGCAGCAATGCTTTTTCATTAAATTACAATTGCATAGTTCCAATAGAGACAACAGCTTCATTTAACCTTGAAAGAAAAAAAATGGGCCTTGACATTTTAAGCTTTGGTAGAAGCAGAGTTGTCCATGTAGAAGAAGTATATAATATGTTCTTATGATAAATTTGATGGATATCGCATTTAATACAGCGATATCCATATTATTGAGCACTGTATAACCTTGAATATTCCCCATTTAATTTTATAAGTTCCTCATGTGTTCCCTCTTCACAAATCCCATATTCATTTAAAACCATAATCCTCTTTGCTTGTCTAATAGTAGATAAGCGATGTGCAATTACAAACATTGTACGATGCTCGGCAAGTTTTTCAATAGAATTTTTAATTATAATTTCGCTTTCATTATCTAAAGCACTTGTAGCCTCGTCTAAAATTATTATCTTAGGATCCTTTAAAAATACACGAGCAATGCTAAGTCTTTGCCTCTGCCCTCCAGAAAGTTTAACGCCTTTTGGCCCAATATCTGTGTTGTAACCACCCTCAAGCTCCATAATAAACTCATGAGCATTTGCCTTTTTGCAAGCTTTTATTACATCTTCTTTTGTTGCATTAGGCTTTCCGTAACATATATTTTCAAAGATGGTGCCAGCAAATAAATAAACCTCCTGTTGAACAACGCCAATATTTTTCCTCAAAGATTTAAGCTTTATATCTTTTATATTTATATCATCAATTAAAATTTTCCCTTGACTAACCTCATAAAAACGTGGAATGAGTGAACACAAAGTGGTTTTTCCTATTCCTGAAGATCCAACAATTGCCACATATTCACCTTTATCCACATTAAATGAAATATCCTTTAAAATATAATTATGATCTTCCTTATATTTAAAACCCACATCAATAAAAGATACCCTGCCTTCTATGTTTCCAATATCTATAGCATTTTCTGAATCTCTTATATCTGATTTTATATCCATAATATCCATCATCCTATTAAAACCTGCAATGCCTTCTTGAAATTGATTTGTTGAAAAAGCTATTTTAACAATAGGCTCAACAAGATATCCTACATAAAGCAAGAATGCAATTAAATCTGCTAAATCTATGCTATAATTTAAAACGCTTTTTGCACCATATACCACTACTATTATGGTTATAACTTGAGATAAGATGTTTATACCTCCCGAGAATATTGCTTCCGTTTTGTAAATATTAATCCTGCCTTTTAAAAACTTATTATTTTCAAAATTAAATTTTTCTTTTTCAACCTCCTCATTTGCAAATGATTTTACAATACGTATTCCAGAAAGATTTTCTTCTATTTGAGCATTTACATCTCCTATTTTTTCTAAATTATATTTAAAAACAGTTGCAAGTTTTTTATTGATTAAAATAGTAAATATAAACATAATTGGAAGTGTTATAAATGCCATAAATGCTAAATAAATATTTATATTAACTAAAATTATAATAGCCCCAATAAATTTAATGGAATAAACCACTAAATCTTCAGGGCCATGATGGTAAAGTTCTGTAAGCGATAATAGATCATTTGTTATTGTCGACATTAATTTTCCAGTTTTATTCTCATCAAAGAACTTAAAAGGCAATGTTTGAATATGATCAAATAGCTCAAACCGAATGTCTTTCTCCATCATAGCCCCCATAGCATGTCCCTTATAATCAAAGAAAAACATGCAAGCAGTTTGCACAAGAACAAGCACAAGCATAATTATTCCAGTTTCATATATTTTAAAGGATGTATTTGCTATGGATCCTTCCAATAAATCTTTAGTAATATATCTTATTAAAAGCGGCATATACAAAGCAATTGCAGATACCACAATTGCACAAAATATATCAGCAATTAAAAGCCCATAGTATGGTTTATAAAAAGAGAAAAATTTCCAAATTCTGTTTTTGTTATCGGTCATTATATTATTTCCTTAAAATCATCTTATTTTTTTTAACTTCGTTATATCATTTAAATTTTTGTATGTTACAGTTTCCATAAAACTTAAATCTTCTTTTAATTCTTCAATTTCAGATTTCATATATTTTTCATTTTGATCAAACCTTTCTGAAATAAACTTCACCAATTCTTTAAATTCATCTATTATATCTTTATTAGATTTGTCAACCTTTTTATTTAATTCTTCTATATTATCTTTTAAATTTCCAACATCGCATTTTATGTCTACTAGCTCTTTATCCATTTTTTCTAATATATTTAATATTTTTTCATCCATGAAATTTTCACCCCCCCAAAAAATATATTTATTATATTATAGTTGAATAATGCTTTATAATAAAGATCAAATATTGCTATAATTAATTATTAACTTAAGCTTTTTATTAATTCTTGAAACTCAGGATATTTTTTTAAAAGCTCTTCTTTATTTCCACCTTCAAAATCTTCATATTTAAAGGAAGGAGCCATAGTTGTACCCATTAAAGCAAAACCATATTTTCCACCATCTTTTAATCTTGACCCTTGCCAAGTATTTGCTTTAACAACCAATTGAACCTGTTCATTATTTAACAAATCTTGGCCCAATATCTTTATTTCTCCTCTGCCATCTTCATTTAATAATAAAATTTCCACAGGATCCCCTAAATAAAAATGATATACCTCATCACCTTTTAATTTATGAATCCTAGAAAAATCATCTTTTGTCTCTAAAAATAAAATAGCAGAAGAATTATTAGACCTGTAGGTACTTACAAAAAAACCACCTTCAACAGGAATAGGCTCAAAATCATATAATTTTTTAATTTCCTCAAGGCTTATCATAATATCATCTCCTAATTAATTTCCACATAAATCCCATTACTTAAAGCACTTTTATATATTGCATTGCATATTTTCACTGCATAAGCACCATCTTCAAAGTTTGGATATTCTGTATTATTTCCACTATAGACATTTTTATAAAGCTGCCTAAAAGAATCTACAAATCCTCCATCAAATCCTAATATTTCTGTTTTTATTCCATCACCTTTTCTTGCGGAATGTATAAAATTATTTTCTTCGCTATTCCAATATAAGCTTGAACTCTCACCTGTTATTTCAATAGAAAGCCTATTAATTTTGCCATGACTTACTTCAGACAACACAACGTTTCCTATAGCTTTATTTTCAAGTTCAAAATTAACTATGGCAATGTCCTCTGAGTCAATTATAATTTCTTTAGATCCTGGGCGAGCTTCTGAATACATCATTCCATCATTTGATAAATATCTTACAGGTTTTACATTTTTAAACCTTGAAGATATAGATTTTACTTTCATGGAGGTTAAATAAAAGACTAAATCAAAAAAATGAGAGCCAATTTCAGTAACTGCACGCATTTTACCAGCTAATTTCTCATCATATCTAAATCCATAGGGCACTGGCAGAATGTGAAATTCTTGTGCATAATAGCCATGAATTAAAAAAATATCTCCAAGTTCCCCATTTCCTATGGATTGTTTCATCTTATTGATAGCTGTATGATAACGCACATTAAACCCTACAGCATTTATAAGGCCTTTTTCATTAACTAGTTTAGAAAGCTCATCTGCTTCTTCATCTTTTAAACAAAGAGGTTTTTCACAAATTACATTTATATTGTTATTCAAGCACTCTTTGGCCATTTCATAATGAAGTCCAGGAGGAGTGCATATATGTATAATATCTATTTTTTCCTGAAATATAGATTGAAAATCACAGCTTGATTTTTTTATATTCCACTTTTTTTGAAATGCTTCAGTTGATTCCTTAGTTCTTCCTATACATAAATGTATATCATAGCCCATTTCTTTTATTATTTGTGCATGTATATTAGCTATACCTCCACAACCTGCTATTGCAATTTTCATAAGATCATCATCCTTTTTAAGTTACTACATATATGAATATACTTTCTTTTATAATCAATTGCAACATATGATTGTGATGAAGACAAATGTAAAAACATTGATACATATTTTAATTTAAGTTAACTATACCTTGAAAAAAGTACAGCTTTAAATGTTACATTCTTAAATTTTTTTTAAAGACATGATTTTATTGAGACTAATAAATTTTGAGATTATTTAAGTACAAATTTGCCTTAAGCATATTAACTTAAGATGTAGTATTAAATACTGTGTTATAACTGATGAGAGGTATTGTTTTATAAGGTTAGTCTAACGACTTTGTATTTTAACATACGCCGATTAAACCTCTTTTTTTTATTTTTTAAAAAAACAGGTCTGTTTTCTGTATTTAATTTATATTCGTTAAACTATTTTATGAAAATTAATATTCTATACTCTAAATTACAACAAATTGCTTAAATCCACATTCTTATCTTTTTTAATTATTTTATCTAAAGTGCTCTGGGTCACATATCCTCTATTTAAATATTGTGCCATATGCCTTTCATTAACTCTTATTTTTATACAATTTTTGCTTCCTTTTCCATTGAATTTTATATACCTTTCTTTTATGGAAAGAATTGCATCTAAAACCTCGCAAACTAGCTGGTTATCTAAATTTAATACTATAGTTGTTCTTATAGGAGTCATTTTC
>JAVBPD010000019.1:0-25859 GCA_031549885.1 Clostridiaceae bacterium | reverse complement strand
ACTCCTAAAATAATTCTTTATTAATCTATATGATCTAAAAAATCATTTAAGAATATTTTTATTAAAAATACGTTAATTTTCAATAATTTTCAAACATGTATCAAGAGGAGATTCTCCTTTAGGCGAAATGAAATCTGGAGGTGTACCAAATTCTTCATTATTTGAACCATCTGGGTTTAACCCATAAATCATAGTATATCTTACAAGCATTCCACTATTAGGAAGTACTAAATAAACAGGACTACCACCAGTAATACCATCACCTCCTGTATTTGTACCAACTAATGTTGAAAATTTTGTTGATTTACAAAAATATGCAAAAGCTTCAGATGCTGAATACACATTTTCATTTACTAAAGTCCATATTTTACCTTTAAAACTATTATTTGGAGATGATTTTGGAAGTACATCATATGTATCTTTATAAAAATATGTCAGTTTATTTAAATCATCTTTATTTATATTTTTAAATTCAGGAAGCTCATTAATTGGTCTTGACTTATATATTAAATCAGAACCATCCAAATAATGATTATTGTTTTCACTTTTATTAAATAACCCATATACATCATAGGATAAATATTTATCAATAAGCAATGATACCATATACATCCAGTAATAATCTGATCCTCCACTATTTCGTGTTATGTCTATTATTAAATTATCGTAATTTTTAACTTCATCAAAAAAACTCAAAATAGTTTCATAATCTTTTTTCGTATTATCATTTATGAGAAAACTATTAACCTTTATATAAGCAATTTTATCTTGCTTTATTATCCTTGTATTCACATTTTGTAAATCATCTGTTTCATTATTCCCATATGTATTATTTTCTTGTAAAATTTCCCCTTTAGCTTCTATTATTTCATCATTCAATTTATAGAATTTTTCATAAAACTCAGAAGATTTAGGATTATTAAGAGTTTCATACCAAATATTACCTACATCATCTTTGTATGCATTTTTAAAAATATTATAATCAGCCAAAACAGCACCTAAATGACCTATATTGGGATAATTTTTAGTACATTCAAAAATAGTATTTACAAATTCTCCATCTCCAGAGCATTTTTCAATCTTTTCTTTATAATCCTTATATATTTTATCATTATCAATTCCCAATCTCTTTGCTACTCCAAAATAAGGATAGCCCTCTTTTAATGTTTTCCACATATATTCATAATCTTCTATCATTTGATCTTTAGTTAAGCCACCTAAAAAATCTTTGTTCTTTTCTAATATTTCATTTTTAGAATTTTCTAACTTTTGTTCTAAACTTAAATTATTATTGCAAGAAACAAAAAAACAAATAATAAATAAAGCCAAAAAAATCTTCTTAAACATACAAACATCCCCTCCAACATTAATTCTTAAGATAACATCCTTCTTTTTTAGTGTCAACAATAAAAATATAAAAAAAGCACAGAAATTCTTAGTTTCCTAAAAATCCCCATGCATTTTAGTTAATATTCACTTTCAATAATTTTCAAACATGTATCTAGAGGAGATTCTCCATCAGAAGAGTTGTAATCTGGAGTTGTACCAAATTCCTGATTGCTTGAACCATCTAAGTTAAGTCCATATAACATAGAATATCTTATTGCAACTCCACTATTTGGTAGTATTAAATATACTGGATCTATTCCAATTCCATCCCCACCTGTTCTCTCTCCAACAAGCTTAGAAAATCCAGTAGCCCTGCAAAACTCAGAAAAGCTATCTGATGCAGAATACACATTTTCATTTACCAATGTCCAAACTTCACCATTAAAATCCACACCATTCTCATCAGGCTCAACAGATAATTCTGAAGAAAAAAAGTTAGTAAATTGATTTAAATCATCCTGATTTAAATTATCAAAATCAGGCAATTCATTAACAGGTCTAGAATTTATGGAAATACCTGAATCATCTAAGTATGGATCGTTATTTGTACTTGAACTAAAGAGCAAATACTGTGTAAAAGATAGTTTATCCTTTATTAAAGGTGCCACTATATTTTTCATCCAATAAGTATCCGCACCACCGCTATTATCAGTTATATCTATAATCAAATTCTTGTAGCTTGAAACCTCTCTATAAAAGTCAGTAATAATTTTATAATCTGTTTCAATAAAATCTTGGAGAAAAATATTAACTTTTATATAAGCTACCTCACCTGGCACAATAATCTTTGTAGTGACATTATTTATCCCATCTTCATAATCAGATTGAATAGATGTCACATCTCCTATTTCTTTTTCAATGTCTAAAAGCTTTGAATATAATTTTTCAGTTTTAGGATTATTTATAACATTATACCAAGATTCTCTCATTGGATAATCCTTAAAAGTATCTTTAACATATTCATAAAGCTGAGGATCTAAAACGCTTAAATGACCTATTTTAGTAAAATTGCTTATACAATCATTGATGCTCTTTAGAAACTGGGCATCACCATGGCTATCTATAATTTTCTCCTCATACTCTTTATAGATACCATCCACATCAATACCTAACCTGCTAGCCACTCCAAAAAACGGAAAACTGACCCTTAAAGTTTGCCACATGTAATCATAATCTTCTAATTTTTGCTCCTCTGTTAGTTCACCTAGCAAATACATATTTTCATTCATTGCTTTATTAATGTCTTGATGAACAGTCAAGTCATTAGAACCGGAAGTACATCCTACAAAAAAACACGCTAACATTATAGATATTAAAACTTTTTTTGACATTATTTACCTCTATTTTTCATTAAATACTTAGATATTAAATAACCTTTCCCTAATAATAGCAGCTTTATTTTTTTTTAGCACAATATATATCTTTTAACAATATATCTTTTAACATGAAAGATTGCATATATATAACACAAACTCTCTTCCATCAATTGTCATTTCATGTGATAATTTAAAACCTTGTTTTTCATAAAGCTCTCTTAATTTATATCTATCTTTTATTGTGTCTAATCTTAAAGTATTTACACCTATGGATTTTGCTCTTTCTTTAGCATAATTTATCATTTTAATGGAAACACCTTGACCTGCTACACTACGCCTTACCGCAAGTTTATGCAAAATAATAGATTCTCCTTTTGGAATTTTGCCCCAAAATTTACTATCATAGTCTAAAAGTACCATTACTGATATAGCCTCATTTCCAACATAACCCAAGTAAAATTCATCACAATTATAGTACTTATTTAACCCCTCCCATGTCAGTTCTTCTTTTGACCAATTGCTTATTCCATTTTCATTACACCAATTAGACGCTTCCTGCAATATACTGCATATAACCATTATATCACTATTCGTTGCTTTTTTTACCATAAATTTATCCAAAAATTGTCACTCCTATTCAATATATGTTTTGCAGCCTATTTAAATATAATTAAATTTTTTATATTTTATATTATAATATTGTGTTGCTTTATTTAATATAAATATATGTTATAATTATACTGTAAGAATTTCTACCATATATAAAATATTGATGAAAGTAGAGGATGTTATGTATTCAAATGAAGTCGTTTTACATTGGCTAAGTGAGGTGATAGAATTAACAGAACCTAAAGATATAGTTTATTTAGATGGTTCAGAAGAAGAATATAAAAGGTTAATAAGAGAAGCCATAGAATCTTCTGAGCTTATTGAATTAAATCAAGATAAACTGCCAGGTTGCTTTTATCACAGATCAAATGTAAACGATGTAGCAAGATCTGAGAACCTTACATTCATATGTACAGATAAGAAAGAGGATGCTGGCCCAACAAATAATTGGATGAACCCTAAGGAAGCTTACAAAAAGCTCTCTAAACTTTTTAAAGGATCAATGAGAGGAAGGACTATGTATGTTATTCCTTATCTCTTAGGCCCTAAAGATTCGCCCTTTACAAAAGTTGGCTTTGAAGTCACAGATAGCATTTATGTAGCATTAAGCATGAGAATAATGACTAAAGTTGGGCAAATTGCTATTGAATGTTTAGGAAACTCAAAAGATTTTGTTCGTGGACTCCACTCAAAAGGAGATTTAGACCCTAATAAGAGGTTTATCTGCCATTTTCCAAATGATACTACTATTTGGAGCATTGGATCTGATTATGGCGGGAACGCACTTCTTAGTAAAAAATGCTTTTCTTTAAGAATTGCTAGTTTCATAGGTAAAAAAGAAGGATGGCTAGCAGAACATATGATGATTTTAGGTATAGAGAACCCTCAAGGAGACAGAAAATATATTGCAGCAGCCTTTCCAAGTTCTTGTGGAAAGACTAATTTAGCTATGCTTAATTTACCTGAAATCTTCAAAAAAAGAGGATATAAAGTTTGGACTGTTGGCGATGATATAGCTTGGCTTAGAATAGGGGATGATGGAAGGCTTTGGGCTGTAAATCCTGAAAATGGTTTTTTTGGAGTTGCTCCAGGCACAAGCATGAAATCTAACCCAAATGCATTTAAAATGATTCAAAAAGATACGATTTTTACAAATGTAGCATTGAAAAAGGATTTAACTGTATGGTGGGAAGGAATAGGCACTGATGCTCCAGATGATATTTTAGATTGGAAAGGTGACGTTTTTTCTAAAGATTCTAATACTAAAGCTGCTCACCCTAATTCTAGATTTACAACTCCAGCTAAAGGATGCCCTATTATTTCTGATGAATGGCAAAACCCAAATGGCGTTCCTATTTCTGCAATTTTATTTGGTGGAAGAAGAGCGAAGCTTTGCCCCATTGTATTTGAAGCTTTTGATTTTAATCATGGTGTTTTCATGGGAGCAACTATGGCTTCAGAAACCACAGCTGCAGCAACTGGTACAGTTGGAACATTAAGGCGAGACCCTATGGCTATGCTTCCATTTTGCGGTTATAATATGGCAGATTATTTCTCTCATTGGATTGATATGGGTAAAAAAATGTCAAACCCTCCTAAAATATATAATGTAAATTGGTTTAGAACTGATGAAAATGGAAATTATATTTGGCCTGGTTTTGGTGAAAATTTTAGAATCATTAAGTGGATACTTGACAGATGTCATGGAGATGTTTCTGCTATTGAAACTAAAATTGGTTATGTCCCATCTTCATCCGATGTAGAATTCACTGGCCTTTCCATTGATGAAAATATAGGTAAAATCATAGTAGATGAAGATGTGCTTATTAATAAAAAAGTTATAGAAAAATTTAAAGAACTTATTTCAATCGATGAAAATTCTTGGAGGGAAGAGATATTAAGCCAAGATGACTTCTTTAACAAATTCGAAAGTCTTCCGCTCGAAATTCAAGAAGAAAGGCTTAATTTGAAGAATAGATTAAGAATTAAAGAGCTGTCTAAAGTATAAAAATGGGGATCTTTTAAAATCAATTTATGAATTTTTAAAAGATCCCCTTTTAATTATCTTTTCCCCATAGCAGCTTCAATATCGTCTATGCTTCTTGGAGTAATTTTTGATAAGTTCTCACAACCATTTTCAGTAATTAAGCAATTATCTTCTAACCTAAACCCTATGCCTAAATCTTCACAATAAATTCCAATATCCACACAAAATACCATACCAGGTGTTAAATCCATATTCATATCAACAAGATCATGAACATCATATCCCACATGATGAGCACCACCATGCCACATGATTTTTCCTACATCTTCATAATTTTTGCACAGCCCAATTTCTTTTAATTGTTCAAAGTTATATTTTCTAATGGTTTCATCAACACTTTTCATAGGCATACCCTTTTTTAAAATGCTAAACATATATTCAGATGTATTATATGCACATTGATACAAAAGCCTTTGATTATCGCTAAATTTACCATTGCAAGGCCACCCTCTTGAAACGTCATTTGCTTCATTATCAAAGCATGCGCCAACATCATTTAATATCATATCGCCATCTTGTGCTTGACCTCTATAATCATAATAATGTATATAAAAGTTATTTTTCCCTGCGCTAACTATGGATGGAAAAGCAGGAGACAAAACCCCTTTTTGAGCAAGTGTATAATCAAATTCAGCTTTATATTGATACTCAAATAAACCAGGCTTTGATGCCTTCATCATGGCTAAAATTCCATCCCTTGTGATGATCTCAGCAAACTTTATAGCATCTATTTCACATTGCTTCTTTAAAGTCCTTTGTTTTTTTAATTGTGGTTGTAAATTTTTTATATTAACAAAAGGAAATCTATCTTTAATATATTTAGCAAGTTTATAAGCACCATCATCAGGCTCATCTCTTGTGTATTTATCAAAATCAAGGTATATGTTTTCCACTCCCCTAGCTACAACTAAAGAATCAAAATAAGAATTAAAATCATCAGCAAAATTTATTTTTTCTACACCAGATTTTTCATTCGCTTCATCTTTTGTAATCCTTCTTCCATTCCACCTTTCAATCATAGGATTAGAAGGAAGGATGAATAAAGTTTCATCTATTTCTTTTTCATAAACGTGAGCAAGCATTATGCTTTCAGCTTGCTCAACACCTGTCATATAAACAAAATTCCTATTTGCATAAAAAGGATAATACTCATCTCTTGTTTTCTTTGGTGCTGTGCCACTAAAAAGCACCACAAGAGAGTTTTTATTAAGGCTTTGATACATTGTTGATCTATTTTCTATATGAAATTCCTTCTTCATAAAATCGCTCCTAATTCTAAAATTATAATTTTTCCACAAGTTCTAATGCAATAAGTAAATCCACATACCTTTTAATAACATCTTTATTAATATCTGTAAATAAACTAACTATGTTATAAATTTCAGATATCTTTCTCATGCCATCCATATAAAATACCACCAAATTAAATGCTACATCTGAGGTATCATTTGAAGCATTATTTTTTATATAATCTTCAAACTCATTTAAAGATCTCTTCTTAGCATCTGATTTAGCTAAAGGTTTTAAACGATTTATAGGTCCTTTAAACAGCCTTTTAGGTATAAAATCTTCCCACACCCATGGATCTTTTTTTATTCCTAAATTAGCATAATTTTTTATAAAATCCGTGCAAATGCTTTCTATAAACTCCTTTTGTGAATTTATTTCATTATTATTTGGAATGAATCTTGTTAAATTTTTACAAGCTTTTATATAAAAATCACATATATGGTTAAATGCATCCTGCGCCATTCCATTTAATTTATTGTTTAATGATTTATCTACTATTTTAGATAAATTTACAACCATATTAATATTCATTGAATTAAATAACTCTTGCAGCATGTTTTCATCTAAATTTGATAAACAATAACAATATGCTGCAGAAAGGGTACAGGATTTTTTCAATAAATTTTCATCTATCATTTCAATTGTATCGCCACTTGTGTGATAATTTAAATCTGGATATTCTATTAACATTGGAGTTGGTATATTTATAGTTGGGTCGCAAAGCACTAAATGGTCACTTCCACCTACAAAGTCTATAACAGCGCTGTTAAAAAGTGGAACCATTTCACCAAAAGCATTTGCATCTTTTTTAAGTTCATCTAAAATAAGAATTGCTAAATCTGATGCAAATGATGGGGTACAATATGGCATATAGGTTATTGTAAGTGGTCCATATTTTCCACTTTGTTTTCCTCCTACCATATCTAAATTTATTCCAGCTAAGATTTTTTTATTATCATCACCAATGGAATGCAAATATGCATACGTACCAGTAAATTCTGGTATTAAAATTAAGCGAATCCCCCTCTTTAATCCATTAAGCTTTTTCTTTTCTATCATGGTTTTTATCACATTTAATGTTTCAATAGCTGCTGAAACTCCGCTGGCATTATCATTAGCAGAGCATTTAGGATGGTAAAGGTGAGCTGTTACTAATATCTCCTCATCTATTTCTCCAGGTAGAAATCCTGTAACAACTTCAAATTTCCCATCGTATAAAGAAGAGTCCACATGACATGTGACCTTTGGCAATTCCCCTTTTTCCTTCATATTTAAGCAAATGTCTTTAAGCTTATCTCCCATCCTAGGGCTTATAACAAATCCAAAGCAATTAATTTCATCATCTTTATCATAATACCAAAATGATGTATATCTCTTTAAATCATATTGATCTTCTCTTGTTCTTGTTTTACCTTCTGTTACAACATAATCAGTAATAAACCCTAAAGCATTATGATTATTTATTGCCCACATAAATTTATTAAAGTCATCACGAACAAAGAGAATCTTATTGCTTAAATCATAAGATTTATAATTTTGTTCTTCATGACCTTTATCCATATCAATTATTTCAATGGCTTCATTTTTATAATCGCAGGGCATAGATCTTTGTATTACACTTATAGCATCTTTAGAATAATCTGCAAGGTTTAAATTATAAGGCAGAACAAGATCGCATTTAGCACTAGTTATGCTCCATTCTTTAAATCCACTAGAAGATAAATATTTAGCATTTAAATTTGCATCAAAGGAAAGTATTTCTGATTCTATTCCCATGCTTTTTAATTCTTTAAGGCAATATTCTGCGGCAAGTCTATATCCAGGTGAAGCTTGTATGCGGTGAAACATGCAAACTTCATTAACCATTTCATACAGCTTACTAGAAGAAACATTTTCACTTATTTTGTTTGTAATAGATCTTATCATTTTTTACACCTCAAATTCTTTTAAGTATCTTAAATAAATTCACCTTAATATTTCTTATCATAGCATTTTATTTAATATAAATCTATTTTTTAAAAGCTGTAAACTTTTTCTGTTTTGACAAAGCTGCAAATGGAGTATATAATTATAAATTAACTACAAATTAGAGGTGGACTTATGGCAATTTACATTATTAAAAGACTTTTGCAAACAATAATAGTGTTAATCGGCATTACCATAATAACATTTGTTTTAATGAATGTTGTCCCTGGGGATCCGGTTAAGCTTATGTTTGAAAAAAGAGCAGATGAAGATACCATAAACAGAGTTAGACACGAACTGGGTCTAGATAAGCCTTTAGTGGAACAGTACTTTACCTTTTTAAAAAATGCAGTAAAAGGAGACTTAGGTAGATCTTACTTTAGAAAAGAAAAGGTTACAGATGTCTTATTCACAAGATTTAAATCAACTGCAAAGCTTGCTGCATTTTCCTATTTGCTTGCAATTGTCATTGGAGTACCCTTTGGCATAATAGCAGCAATAAAAAGAGGTAAACCTACCGATTCTTTCATCATGGGGGCTGCTATCTTTGGCATCTCTGCTCCTTCTTTCTGGGTAGCAATTTTTTTGCAAATTTTGTTTGGCATTACTCTCAAATGGCTTCCTATCTCAGGATTTAAGGGCCCAAGCTATTACATTCTTCCAGCTTTTGCTTTAGGTACTCGTTACATGGCTTCAATCGCAAGAATTACTAGAACTAGCATGTTGGATGTTATTGGACAAGATTATATAAGAACAGCTAAAGCAAAAGGTATAGATAAATTCATCGTTATTTTAAGGCATGCTCTTAAAAATGCTTTAATCCCAATAGTTACAATGGCCGGATTGCAACTTGGTGGTATTCTTACTGGTTCCATATTAATTGAAACTGTCTTTAACATTCATGGCATTGGTATGCTCACCGTGGAGGGCATGATGCAAAGAGATCTTCCACTTTTACAAGGTGCAGTTTTATACATAGCATTTATTTATGTCATTATAAACTTAGTAGTAGACATATCTTATGGCTTTATTGATCCAAGAATTAGGGTCGCAAAGGAGGTTAATTGATGTTTTCAAGCAAAAAAGATAACCTCTCAAATAAAATATTAAAAATGAATAAATCTACTGAAGGCGGATATTATAAAGATGCTTTCAATAGGCTTAAAAAAAACAAAGCTGCAATAGTATGTTCTTTTATAATTTGCTTTCTTATAATAGTTGCAATTTTTGCTCCTTTATTTGCAACCCATGATCCTTATGAAAATGTTTTAAAAGAAACTCTTCAAAAACCATCTATGGCACACTTCCTTGGAACAGATGAAAATGGAAGGGATTTATACTCTAGAATAGTTTATGGAACAAGGGTAAGTTTAAGCGTTGGCCTTATATCTCAAACTGTAGCAATCATAATTGGTGTGTTATTAGGAGCTATTGCAGGTTATTATGGCGGAATTATCGATACTATAATCTCAAGAACCATAGAAATATTTTCAGCATTTCCAGATCTTTTATTTGCTATAGGAATGATGTTTGCCCTTGGCCCTGGTATTATTAATTTATTTATAGCTCTTGGTCTCTTATCTTGGACATCTATAGCTAGAATTGTCAGAGGACAGATTTTACAATTAAAAGAAAAAGAATTTATAGAAGCTAGCATAGCAAGTGGCAATAACAATATAAATATTATCTTTAGTCATTTGCTTCCAAATTGTGTTTCAAGCATCATTGTACTTTCTACCATAGGTATACCAGGTGCTATTTTATCTGAAGCTGCTCTAAGCTTTCTAGGGCTTGGAGTTCAGGTTCCTCAAGCAAGTTGGGGATCAACAATATATTCTGCTCAGCAATATATACGTACTTTGCCAATATATAGCTTAGCTCCAGGCATTGCCATCATCATTACAGTTCTTGCATTTAACATCTTAGGGGATGCGCTTAGAGATGCTTTAGATCCAAGGCTTAAAAACATGTAGGAGGTTGTATGAGCGAAGATTTATTAAAAGTTAAAAATTTAAAGACATATTTTTATACCGAAAATGGAATTATTCCTGCTGTTGAAAATTTAAGCTTTAACTTAAAAAAAGGAGAGACCCTTGGCATTGTAGGAGAATCAGGCTGTGGGAAGAGCATAACTTCTCTATCTATTATGGGGCTTGTGCCTAATCCTCCTGGCAAAGTAATAAGTGGATCCATTGAATTTAAAGGCAAAGACTTATTAAAACTTAATGAAAAAGAATTCAATGCAATAAGAGGCAAACAAATGGCTATGATCTTCCAAGAGCCTATGACATCATTAAACCCTGTTTTAACTATCGGAAGACAACTCACTGAAGTTTTTGAAACCCATGAAAAAATGAATAAAAAAGATGCTCTTGAAAAATCCATAGAGATGCTTAAAAAAGTAAAAATACCTTATGCTGAGAAGCGCATCCATGAATACCCTCATCAATTATCTGGAGGCATGAGACAGCGCGTTATGATAGCAATGGCTCTTTGCTTAAGCCCAGAACTTTTAATTTGTGACGAGCCTACTACAGCTTTAGACGTTACAATTCAAGCTCAAATATTAGATTTAATAAAAGAAGTAAAAGATCAATTTAACATGTCAGTAATATTTATAACTCATGATCTAGGCGTTGTATGGGAAGTTGCAACTAATGTAATGGTTATGTATGCAGGAGAAATGGTAGAATATGCAAGTAGAAAAGAATTATTCACAAACCCTCTTCATCCGTATACAAAAGGACTTATAAATGCTTTACCTGACATAGATAAAGAAGTTTCAGAGCTTAAGGTAATAAGAGGAATGGTACCTGATCTTACTAATAAACCAAAGGGATGCATATTTAGAGAAAGATGCGATTATCAAACTTCAAATTGTGAACTTAATGCTCCACCTGTTCAAGATTTTAATGGTCACCTTATAAGATGCTGTAATGTTAAAATGGTTTAAAGGGGGAGAAAAATGGCTCAAAATGTACTACTTGAAATAAAAGATCTATCAAAATGGTTTGTCATTCGCAAAGGAATTTTATCAAAAGTTTCTGGTTACATAAAAGCTGTAAATGATGTTAATTTTATAGTAAATAAGGGAGAAACCCTTGGCATTGTAGGTGAATCAGGATGTGGAAAATCCACATTAGGAAGGACCATTTTAAAGCTCATTAACCCTACAAAGGGAGAAATTATCTTTAATGGCATAAACATTACAAATATGACTAGAGAGCAAATTAAGCCATTGCGAAAGGATATGCAAATTATATTTCAGGACCCTTATTCGTCACTGAATCCTCGCAAAACGGTAGGAGAAATTATTGCTGAACCAATGAATGCTCAAAAGATTGGCACAAAAGAATATATTCATGAAAAGACTATAGATATAATGAAAGAATGTGGACTTAACACTGAATATATTAGACGTTATCCCCATGAATTTTCTGGAGGCCAAAGGCAAAGGATAGGTATAGCTAGAGCAATATCTATTAATCCTAAATTTGTAATCTGTGATGAACCAGTCTCGGCATTGGATGTTTCTATCCAAGCACAAATAATTAATCTCATGAAAAATCTTCAAGAAAAATATAATATGACTTACATTTTCATTTCTCACGATTTAAAAGTTGTAAAACACATTTGCAACAGGGTACTAGTTATGTACCTTGGTCAAGTTGTAGAAATTGCAGATAAAACAAAACTATATAATAATCCATCTCATCCGTATACTCAAGCACTTTTATCAGCAATTCCTATAGCTGGAAAAGAAACCAAAAACAAAATAATATTAAATGGGGATTTGCCAAGCCCTGCAAATCTTCCTAAAGGCTGTTACTTTCATACCCGTTGCCCTAAAGCTCGCTCTTTGTGTAAAGAAAATACGCCTAAACTTAAGGAAATTAGCCCTGGTCATTTCTGTACTTGTGATTTTATATAATTAAATTTAACATAAATTTAAGGAGGGTAAAAAAATGCTTAAAAAAATTCTATGTACTTTAACTATGTCAATATTAATAATATCAAGTTTAGCAAGTTGTGGGAGCGGAAGTCCTAATTCTGAAAATACAACTGGATCTTCTAATGCCTCTGTAGCACCTTCATCAGAAAAAAAAGTCCTAAAGGTTGGAATTCCAAATGTAAAAGCTACTCCTGAAATTGCAAATGTATCCTATACCGAAATATTTGATATGATGATGACTGTTCAAGAAACATTAGTTGATTATGATGACAATTTAACTCTTATACCGCTTTTATTAAAGAATCTTCCCACAGTTTCAGACGATGGTTTAATTTATAGCTTTGAATTAAAGGATAATGTTAAATTTCACAACAATGAGATTTTAAAGAGCTCAGACGTTAAATTTACTTTTGAAAGACAGTTAAAGCCTGATACAAAAGCTTTAATGGGCTCGTTAATAGATATGATAAAAGGAGCAAAAGATTTAATAGAAGGAAAAGCTACTGAGCTCTCTGGATTTAAGATCATAGATGATACTAAATTTGAAATTACATTAGAGTATCCTTATGCACCTTTTGTTCCAGCTCTTGCATCACCTTATTTTGGCATACTCCCACAAAAAGCTTGTGAAGCTGCTGGAGAAGATTGGGCGTTAAAGACAGTAATTGGAACTGGAGCATTTAAATTTGTTGAATTTAAACCAGATGAATATCTTAAAGTAGAAAAGTTTGCAGATTACCATGGAACTCCTGCTAAACTCGATGGAATAGATTTTCTTTTATTTGATAATGAAAATACAAGGCTTTTAGAATTTGAACAAGGAAATATCGATGTTACACCTTTCCCAGAAACACTATACGCTCAATATATGGATAGAGAAGAATACAAAGATACTATACAAACAATAACACCAATGGGTATATTTAACATAGCTCTTAATAACTCTTCTGAAACACTTAAGAATGTGAAAGTTAGAGAAGCTCTTTCTTTAGCTATAGACAGAAATGCAATTTGTGATAGCATTGTTGATAAGGCAGCAACAGCAGCTAAAACATTCCTTCCTCCAGGTATGCCAGGTTATGATGACAAGGCTCCAGCATATGAATATAGCCCTGAAAAAGCAAGAGCACTTTTAGATGAAGCAGGATATGCAGGACAAAATGTTAAAATTGAAGCTGTAGTAAGATCTACCACTCCACTACAAGGTAAATTTATGACAGCTGTGCAGGATATGGGTAAAAAGGCAGGCTTTGATATATCAATTAACAGCGTTGATGCAGCAACATTTACAGATTTAAGGAACAATGGAAATATAGAAATGTACCTTTCTAGCTGGTATGCAGATTTTGTTGATCCTGATAACATGCTTTACATATTCTTATATTCAAAATATTCAAAGAACTACTCTAGGAATTATAACAATCCAGAAGTAGATAAAATGTTAGATGATGCTAGAGTTGAAAAAGATGAACAAAAAAGAATAGAATTATATAAGAAAATAGATAAATTTACTATGCACGAAGATTACGCTATGCTTCCAATGTACTATCCAAAATTATTCCATGCAAGCAAACCATATGTTAAAAATTTTGTGGTTTCAGGAGTTAATATCTATCGTTTTACAAATGTAGATTTAGAAAAATAGTAAATTTAAGGGGCTGTAGCTAAGGATCAAAACTGTTGCTACAGCCCCATTTTATATTTATTTAAATGCGATTAATCAAGTATATTAAATCCTCTATTAAATACAATATCTATAATAAATGGTATCCTTTCATATACTTCATTTACATTGTCATTTTCGTCCCTTATTATTAAATAATAAGTTTTACTCTTATCATAAAACATATCCTTTAAGGTAAACTTTTCTTTATACATTCTCTCGCTGGGTTCAATGCTCTTGCTATCTGCTATTATAATATTTTCATTTGAAATTCTATTTCCCTCTTCATCTACAAAGTATATTTTTGCTCTAAATGGTAAAACCTTTTCTTCTAATCTTTCATTTTGGAAAAATGAAAGATATGTTATTACATTTGTTATTTTTCTAGATATATTTGTAAGGCTTAATGAAACTTTTTTAGCACCTAAAGATTTTTTTAAATTTTTATCGCTTTTAAATTTAATTACAGGAATAACCACTTCCTGAAGAGAAGCCCCACCATGAATATAATTTGCACCAGCACCTTGTATTTTAAAGCAATTTGCAGAAAGTGGAACCACTACTTTAATATCTTTTAAATTCAAATAATCCATAGAAAAACTCTTAGCTCCTGGTATATTTACATCATTTTTAGTTAGCAAATATCTTCTTTTAAAATCAATATATTCTGAAACTTCAATAGGAGTTTTACTTGCTTCAGAAAGAGCAAGCCTTCTATAAATATATCCATGATCTGAAGTTATAATAATGTTTATTGCGTTAATGTTATTTTTAAGAGTCCTTATAGCTTGAGATAATTCTTTAAAGCTCTTATCTGTAGCTTCAAAAACCTCCTTTTCTGTAGGAGGATTATCTCCTCTTGCATCAATGCAGTTATGGTATATATAAATCAATTTAACTCCTATAAATCTATCGCTCATCTCTTGTTTTGACATGCTCATAAGTTTATCATAAGTTATTGCTACAGATTCCTTCTTCACTTTTTTTAAAATTTTCTCTCTGTTTTCAGTTCCTTGAGTGGATATATCATCTATTAAAACATCGCAGGAATCTGTTATTTTAATTGATTTATGAGGCAGGAGAGCTGCCATTCCAAGTTTTGTATAAGATGGAATTACTCCGAGCATTGTAGAAATCTCACAAAATCCCCTCTGTTCATTGTTAAATATGGTAAAAAGTTCTGTAGCAGATTCATATCTTAATGCATCAGATATTATAACTATAATTCTCTCATTGCTTGATACATACTTTTCTATATATACATCATAAAAATTTTGCTGAGGTAAAACTCCTGCAACCTCCCATTTTTTCTCATCTTTTAATAGCGCACTCCATTTTAAAGATATTTCGCTTAAAAATTTATTTGTATAAGCTTTTTCAATTATGTTAAAAAGATCTATATATAAATCAGAATGCTCCATTTTATCGAAAACATTAATAAACTGCCTATAATATAAATCAAATTTATAATAATTCTTAGTATAATTTTCATACATTTTAGAAGTGGTCTTTCCAGGTAAATCCTTATATTCTTTTACTAGTTCTAAAAATAAACAAGCATAGTATATTAAATCATACTGATCTTTAAATTGATTGAAATATCTTCTATTTCTTCTAGAATTTATTGTCTTGCGATACTTTTCATATTCTCCTACAGAATGCTTTGTTATATTTTCAAAATAACGCTTAATAATAAGTTTATCGAAATCCTCAAAGGTGTCGCAATCTATTATTTCATCAATAGACCATTTAAAAATATACTCATTTAAATTAATTCTCTCAGCTACATATTTTGCAAATAAGTTATACTCTTTTATAAGTTTTAAATCTCTCATAAAATTATCCACAAATACATAGCAATTTGTATTGAAGGATTTATACTCCTTCCATGAACCAGGAAGCTCAGTATTTATGCTTTGAAATAAATGAGTTATAAGGAGCATGGAAGACAATTCTTCAAGGCTTTTATTTAAAGATTTAAATCCGTAATTTTCTTCAATCAATTTCCAAAATACATCTAAACTTGCAAATTTTTCTATGGTTTTATAAATTAAATTTTCCCCTTTAACCATTTCTATAAACAAAACTTCTAAAACTCTATCTAAATTAGGAACTTTAAGCTTGCATAAACTAGATAAAACTCCAATGTCAATTTTAATTTCTGTATAAGGAGTTAAAGAATAGCTCTCAAATTTTTTACACCTGTCGCTATTTCTAAAAAATAATTTATACTTTTCTGCCACATGAAAAAGAGAATTATCTATTTTAAAATTGAGCATATTTATAGAAGTTTCATCTGCAGAAAAAACTTTGCTATATTTAATGGTGTCAGTTAAAATGTTTTCTTTATTGTTTGGCCTTTGAATAGGGGAATAAATTAGTAAATTATTCTCAGCATCCATTTCCTCTATGTAATATTTTATATAAAACTCATTATTGTCATAGAGCTTTAAAAGTTTAGCATTTTCAAGCTCTAAACTATCAATATCTTCAGAAAAACCTCCTTCTTCATCATACCAAAATATAATATTTCGCTTAGCTCCTTGAGAAGGTTCATCTTTAAACATTTTATCTAGATTTTTTTTAATTTCTGTTAAATTCATATCATTCTTTATTTCCTTCTTATTTGATTCATCTTTATTATTATCTACATTAAACACTTGCCTTAATTTTAGATTTAATTATATCATATAGCATCTTATCATTACACCACTTGTAAAACCTACTCTGATAAATACAATAGAGTAGGTTTTAATTTTTTATTAAACTTAATTAATTTCTTTAATTTGCTTATTTTTCCTTTTATTAATTCTTTGGACTATTTCATCAATAGTGTTTTCTTCTAAAATCATTTCCCTTTCTTTTGTATAATCTCCAAAACCATTTTCAAATTGTTTTAAGAAAATAACTGTTCCTGCCGCTCCCAATTCCTTTTCAAGAACTTCATAGCCTTTTTCTATAATCAAATTATCATTCTTCATTTTCTAACACCTCCATTAACCACATTATATGAAGCGCATCAAAAGACTTAATATTAAAACAAGATAATTCCTTTGCTCTTTTTACTATATAATCATTTAATTCTATGTTTATTTTAGCTATTTAAATTTTACTGAGTAAATCTATCTTAAGATTTCCTTTTCCATCAGATTGAATAATATCAATATTTTGAAATTTTGCATAATTTACTGTAACACCATCATCTAAATCAAGCTCTAAGGACTTATTTGCAATGTGTGCAATTGCTTGATCATAGCGCTTTAGTTCGTCTACTTTTTTCTCTAAAAGATCTATGGATTTTTTATATGATGCTTTTTCTTTAGCTGAGGTTTCCCCTAAATTAGATATCATATCCATTCTCTTTATTTCAGCTTCATACATTCTTTGAAGATTGTGGAGATAATCAGTTCTTACCCTTGCTACAGTGTATCTATCATATCTGTGAAGATATACTAAAGCTTTAAAGCCATTTTGCTTTCCACTGTCAAATTGCCAATAAATTGGCTTTTTTTGATAAACTTTTAAATGATCTTTGTAAAAGTCAGTTAAGAAGTATTTTCTTATAGCCTGTCTTGAGGTTGTTGTGCTATTAGGGTAAATTGATTTTGCTATAAATTCAAGATTTTCTTCTAATGTTTCTTCTCCAAATGCTTTTTTAATAAATTCTACAAATCGCACAACAATGTCATCATCAAAATATTCTTCGTCTGTAATGGGGATAATGTTTTCTTTTGCTGGGATGAAGGATTTATATTTATTGATATCAAAATCTCCACCTGCAAAAACTAGACCATTAGAATCTAAAGAATATCTTCCAAACATACAGCCTACTGAATAGGATATTAAACTTTTAATGTCACGGGTTAGGTCTGCTTTTCTAATGGTTACATCTTTGTCTAAAACTTCAGGAGTAAGTTCATCCTCAAGCCCATAAATCTCAATGAAAATGCGGTTAAGCTCCTCTTCATTGGATTTTAAGAGAGAGAACTGCTGGGTGGTGAATAGGTTCCAAAAGTTAAATTCATCTTCAATGGTGGTTGGTTTAATACATGCTGAGGTCCAATTGGGTGCAATTTCATCATTTTCAATAGGCGCTTCATAAATAATTGTTAAGGGGTGACGGATGAAATCCCAGGAGGTTTCGAAGGCATCCCAGTCGGTTTTGGAGATAATAATATTTTTATTTACAACATCATTAATTTTTTGATGATGTTCTTCTGAAAAGATTATGGGTACCTTTGCAACAGAATTCTGTGTAAAATGAATAGTTGGGCATAATATTTTTAAAATATTACCAGCAACTACTGTATTCATAAATCCTAAAAGATAAATTTTATTATTATTAAAACAAGTTGGACCGGTTGAATCAAAAATAAAACCTTGATTATATAATCTCATAGAAAAATTACCTGATGTAACATCCGAATATGATATACCATCTTTAAAATAATAATTCGGATTTCTTATAACTGAAGCTTTATTATTAAAAAGTTCTTTTCCATCATTAAACCAATTAATTACATAATCATAATTGCCAATCCATTTTCTAAACGAGCCACCTTTATTAAAAGGAAACCACTTTTTATAGCTATTAAATGCCTGAATTCTATCAGTAAAATTAATTCCAATTTTTTTAATAGGAATCTCAAACCACAGTCTTAAAAATCTTCCATTATCAGCTGTAGCTAATCCTTGTCTTGGATATGCTATATCCCCAAGTAATATTCCCTGTTTAAATAAATTAAAAACTTTTTCACTCACCCAATAAGCCACAGGCATCCCAGGAATTTTTGCAAAGTTTTCTTGATTACTAGAAAATCTATAACCACATAATGGATTTTTTATTGCTTCTATAGTTTTAGGCTCTTGATTTTCAATTCCTCTAAAATCTGAAAGCTTTATATAATGACCTAGAATATTTGTTTTATAATTTCTCAAAGTAAAAGTGCATACAGGAACACATGCAACCTCAAAAGCATTATATTCAAGCTGAATCAAAGATGAAATTGTCTGATTCAGTAATAGTTTCTTGCGCATTTTTTCATAACTACTTATAAACATCCAAACATAAGGAGTAATTAAACCAATATGCCCACTTTTCTTAGTCATCTCCCCACATATTTCAATAAAAGATGCAAATAGATCACTTTTAGTATCTGGATAATTCTTCTTCAAATAATTTGAAAGCAGTATATTCATCCCACTTCCCCCCATATAAGGAGGATTAGTAACCACAACATCATATTTTCTAGTTAATAGATCTACAATCTGAAATATTCCAATTAATTCAAATCTAGTCTCCTCAATTCCCACAGTCTCAAAAGAAACCTGATCTTCTGAAGAATCACTCCCAACAAACTCCTTTAATTTACCCACATCAATTTCTCTATAAAATTTCAAAATAGAACCATATTCTTTAGCATCCATAAATAAATCTACAATATAGATAACATCATCATAAAGTTTTTCCCATTCTTTTTTATCCTCTATATTATTTCCCATAAATTTTATATGTTCTTTATTGATGTCATCTGATTCAAAAAAAGAATATACATTAACTTTAATTTCATTTGCGTCTCTAAAAAACCTACGATTATAGCTTCTAGCTTTCATCATAAGCGCAAAGTAAGCAAGCTGCCCTGCCCTTTCATCTATATCAAGCCCATAAATATTATTTTCTAAAATAAGCCTAGGTATATCTCTTTGAGAATATCCTAAACTCTCATATATTAAATACAAAACATCAAAAGCATAAACAAGAATATGACCACTTCCCATACAAGGATCAATTACTTTTATTTCCTCTGGTTTAATGTTTTTATTTCTAATTTCATCAAGCTGACTCTTAACTTCTGTTTCCTGCTCAGCTTCATCTAAATAATATTTAAAATTCCCCTTTATTGTATTGTCACCTGTGTTTTCAATCCAAAGCCTTCCTAAAGAATTTTCCACCATATATTTTACAATCCAATCAGGAGTAAAAAGCTGTGTTGCAGCTGGTATATTCTCTTTAGAAATCTTCACATTTTTCTTTAAACCAGCAAAAACCTCATCCTTCTTTTCTGATATATAATACTGATAAAGCCATCCAATTATCTCAACCTGCTCTTTAAAATCTTCTTCACTAATATCATGAACTAAATCATATACAATTCCACCTTTAGTATAAAGCTTATCTGGAAGAAGTATCTCTGTATAATCTGATATCTTTTGAAACATCTTTGGCATTATATTCGATAATTCATTACATTGAGAAATCAATATGTATTTATAAAGCTTTTCAGTATCTTTCATTAAAGAATCAACAAGATTACTATCCACATATTCTAAACTATACACCTCTGAAATAGCATCAGGCTCCATTTTATTTTCATTTACACTTGAGAGTATGCGAACACCTGAAGGCAAATAATTATTTACTTCCATAAATCTAAGAGCAATAAACCTGTTAAACCAAGTATAGGAGACCTCTTCCACAACTTGGTTATAACCATATTCATAGCCTTTACCATCAGATCTTAAATTTCTCATATCCTCTAGCTTTTTTCTTTGCTTTAATTCTTTGTCTCCATAAGTTACACCATTATAAATAAAGCCACCGTGCACTTTTTCAGTATTTAAAATTTTATCTTTTAAAATTCCTATCTCATAGGCTTTTTGCATAACTTGATCAATTAAACTTCTTCTTGCACATGTAGCAAAATTTTTTATCGATGATTTATCCATAACTTCATCCAAAGCCTTTCTATTATAATTAAATTGCTTAAAATTAATACAACACTTACTATTTTAGTTTATTTTTTTATCAAATTCATCACAATATGAGCATAAAAGCTTTTATACAATATTCTGCGTATAATATTTTGATTAATACTATTTTTGCAATTAATTACTTTCTCTCTTTGTAAAATTACTTATTTTAGTTTATTATTTTTTTTAAAATTTATATAACTTTATATAAATATATTTTTTTAACTTTACTTGACAAATTATGTAATATTTCCTATAATCAACCTAATAAATTCTGTGGAGGATAATGAATGATCGAATCATTAAGCAATATAACAAAAGAATTAATTGCTTCTTCAATGATAAGCGCTATGCAAGAAACAAAAAGAATAACTGAACAAAAAGAAACTCCTACTCATATGGGATCATCACGTGATAAATGGGATTTCATTATAAAACACATAAATAAAAATATTAATGAACAGGAATTCCAAATTGATACAATATGTTATGGCGGAGATTTTCAAATATTATTAATTTATGAATTAAAAAGCCAAAATCTACTTTCATTGATGAGAGATTCGACTTACAAAAATTTTTTAGATCAACGAATAGGTATAAATCATTATCTAAGATCATTTACGGGATTTAATGACGGTTTGACAAGAAAAGAAGAACAAATATGTTTTGATTTGCCCAATGTGCAAACTCTTAATAATTACCATGAAAACAAAATATCCAAAAAAAAGAAAAAGGCTCTTCAAGTTCTAAGAATTGATGAAAAAGATATTAATAATTATATTACTATAGTTTTTGAAGAAAAAGATTTTATTGTCACAAAAATAAATCTATATCTCACTAACTCTTACTTAGAAATACTTGAAAATGAAGACATAAGCAATTATATCAAACCTTATTATAAAACTAATACTAGTGAAACAGCATTTAAAGAAGATATCAACAATATTAATAATGATGGTAATGATGGTAATGATTCCAGTATAAACAACGAAACTTATACTAAAGATGATGCGGACCTTAATATAAAAATTAAAAAGCGTGAAGATATAAAGTAAGTAGAGGATAATAAATATGAACTTTAATGGAGAAAGATTAAAAAAAGCTCGCTTATATAGGAATATGACAATTACAGAACTATCAGAAAAAATCAATGTTACTAAACAGGCAATTTCACAATTCGAAAAAAGTTCCACACAAAAAGGTAGTATATCACCAAAGTCTGATGTTTTTTTTTCTATTGTATTAGCGTTAAGTTTTCCCAAAAAATTTTTCGAAGAAAATGATGCTTATGCAATGCAAATTGAAAATACTTTTTTTAGAGCGTTATCAACTACTAGAAATCTTGATAAGAAAACTCAAGAGATCAAAGCAGAATTTGTTGTACGTATCTATAATTTTTTAAATGAATACCTGGATTTTCCTCAGTTAAATTTGCCTGATGTATCAGGAATGAAACTAGAGAATCTCGAATCTGTAGCTTTATGTGTAAGAGAATATTGGTCCATTGGAAATTCCCCTATAAGCAATATGATAAATTTATTAGAAAGTAATGGAATAATCATTTCGAGTTTTAAAGTTAATAATAAAAAAATTGATGCTTTTACCCAAGTACACAACACTAAAGGATTTGAACAATTTTGTGTGATACTTGGAACAGATAAACAATCTATGGTTAGAAGAAGTTTTGATTGTGCTCATGAATTAGGTCATATTCTATTACACAATTCATTAGGTGACATATCTCTACTTGAAAATGACGAACAAAGAGAAATTGAAATACAAGCAAATCAATTTGCTGGAGCGTTTGTATTGCCTAAAGATTCTTTTTTTAATGATTTGAAATATCCAAACAACTTAGAATATTATATAAATTTAAAAGAAAAATGGAAAGTTTCAATTTCTGCAATGATTGTTAGAGCACGTCAATTAGAAAGAATAACAAATTCTGAATATCAAGCGCTTATGAAAAAATTAAGTGTTAAAAAATGGAATATAGAGGAACCTTTTGATGATGAATGGAAACCTAATGAACCTATTTTATTTAGAAAATCTTTAGATATTTTAAATAAAAACAAAATATTTACAAATCGCCAATTTTTAGAAAAATTATCATCTCAAGGATTAAGTTTAAACGCTTCAGATGTGGAAGAACTATTAAACTTGAAAAAAGGATATTTTGATACAGTTGAATATTCAATTAAAGATTCCATACTACGCTTAAAAAAATTCACTTAAATTTTAGAATTATTATACCCATATTTCAATGATTTAGAGTTAATTTCGTTACTAACTCTAAATCTTTTTTTGTTTTAAAAGTTAAAGTGCATAAGCTTTTAACACTTACACACTAAATACTTAACTATTAAATAATCCTAATAGTAGAATTCTCCTCAAGCTCCTCTTCTAGTCTAATTTTTAAATCAGAAAGGAACTTATCAATATCATCTTTACTAGTAAATTCAGTTACCCCAGAAAACAAAGTCTTAGCGCTAATATTCTTACATTTTTTAACTTGAATAGGAGGAGTTATATTTCCTTCACCAGGATCCACTTTATCCTGACCAATTTTCTTCTTCCCTTCATCATCAATTTTATTTAAAAGGCGAATCTTTAATCTTGAGCTTTCCTCTCTTTTTGAAATTGCTTCTGGTATGCTATTAAGATTATCAAGTCTTTTAAGCAGATTATTAAAGCCAGTTTCAATTTCTTCACAATATTTTTCAAACAATTCTTTTCTTTTAAATTCCTCACAAACAGCTTTAAAATCTCTTTCAATATCGCCTTTAACAAGTTTGCATTCCATATCAAGAACACTTTCAAAGCTTCTCATAAATTTTTCTGAAAAATCAGGCAATTTATTAATTAAAGCATAAGGTCTTTCCATTTTAACAATTTTTTTAATTTCACCTATTGTATTATTTATTTCAATATCATCAACATAAGAACCATTGCCTTCATAAATCTTAAGCATATCTAAAGCTTTATCAAATATTTGCCTTTGGCTTTTAAAGAAATTTTTAATATCAGAAACATCTTCTTTATAATCCAAAAGTTTATCTTCCTTTTCTTCTAAGAAACTGTAAAAATCCTCAACATTATTTATCTTAATTATCTCTTCAAAGACCTTCTTTCCATTTAAAAGAATAGTATTCCCTGGATAATCTTTACCCCTACATTCAATTAACATTTCATTTATATTAAGCTCTACACCGCTAAGCTCCTTTATGCATAATTCTTTAAATTTTTCCATTATACCTTCTTCATCATTTGGCATATTAAAGCTGCCAAACAAATCTTTAGCTAATTGTTTAGCATTTGTTAAAACCTTCATTCCTACTTTATTTCTAATTTTAACAACTACCCTATCTAAATAATCTCTTTTTGTAACATAATTTATTAGATTAGAATCATTTTGAGCCACAGCTTCCCCTGCAAGTTCAAATTTTATGCTCTGTTTTTTGTAAAGTATTAACAATAACCCTTGAATATCTATATCTTTCCATCCATAAGGAATTTTGTTAAAGTGCTCAAGTAAAGTTTTTACCGTAGTTTGAATATTTTTATTATTGCTTAATTCAATATGCCTATTCACTTCTTCTATAGCAAGAGCATTGTCGCTTACTACTCCATCCATAGTAATTTGAGCGTTATCATTTGATGTGAGTACTTTTTTTAAATCATCCATTGAATTAAATGGCTTTGTTATATAATTCAATTTATTATAAATAACTTCAATAAAATCCTTAAAGGCTTCATTTATCCTCTCATTTGGAGCCTTTTCCTTTATATCCATCCTTTTACCATTTAAATAAATATCAGCTTTTCTTAAACAACCTTCTAAAAGACTTCTAGATCTTTCTTTGCGCTTTTGTGATTCCCTAGTTTTACTTGATTTAATAACTTCAATTTCATCTATAGCTGTTTTCCCAGCATTTTTTCTAATATATTGATCTATTTGAAGCGCTTGCTCCATCTCTTCAATATAGGAATACTCATCAGGAAGAGACACAATTATATTCTGCTGCCTTATGGACATAGATATTAATTCTTGATATGATAAATTGTTTCCATAAGGATTATATGGAGTTAAAACATTTACTCCAAACTCTTCTTTCTGAGTTCCTCTTGCTTTATCATCTACTAATGAGTTAAAAGAAAAATCATATCTATCATTAAAGCGATATTTTTTATTTGTTCCAAATAAAATTGAAAATATATCTTCTCCAATTTTGTCTTGAATTTCACTAGGATCAATTTTTATCTCTCTAATTTCCCTATTTACATCTTGCTCTTCATTTGTTAAAAATATATATTCATTTCCATTTTTTATAATAAGCCTTTCTCTTTCAAGCCTCTTAAGAGAATCATCAATATTTTTCTTCATTTCTATTTTATCTTGATCAATATTTTCAATCATTATTGTAGATATGTTTTCAATATTAGAAGGCAATGTTTCAACATATTTAATCATAAACAATACCTTTAACACTTCTACATCAAAGTCATTAAGGTTTTCATTTTCCTCTGCATGGGTTATTACAATTTTAATATTGTGATCTAAAAACGTCTCTATTGTTTCGTAAAACGCTTGAAATGGTATTAATATTCCATCTTCTAAAGTTTCATACTTTTTAGCTGCTTCTTGAAAAGCGCTAAGAAGAGAGCGCTCTCCTTCTGAAAGATGTTTTCCTGATGCGCCATGTGTTCTAATACCTGTAAAAACAGATTGAAGAAGATTAAATTGGTATGGAATAAAAGGATAAACATCTATAAACTCATTTTCATCTTTATATAATTTCTTTTCAGGTGTATCAGGAGAAAAAGTTAAAAGGTTTTTAATTATTGCATTTTTATCATTATATAAAAGCTTTAACTTAT
>JAVBPD010000111.1:0-2713 GCA_031549885.1 Clostridiaceae bacterium | reverse complement strand
GGGCACCATGCTTGGAATAGCCCTGGCATTTTCAGGTGTAGGTGGTGCAGTATTTGTTCCACTTGCTTCTAAACTTGTTCAGACTTTTGGCTGGCGCAGTGCACAATTAACCATGGGTTTAATAGCAGGAGCTCTTGCAATTCCATTTACAGCCTTTGTCATTTACTCAAAACCAGAAGACATAGGGCTTTTGCCATATGGTAGCCGCAACTGTGATTCTTTAAAAGAGCATATTCAATCTGATAATGATAAATTAAATGGTACTTTAACTAAAGATGCATTAAAGTCTATTTCTTTTTATATATGTGCTACATTTGCAGCTTTAACTATGATGGTAGCAAATATAAGTACTCATATACACAATATGGCTGAAAGCAGAGGGTTTATTACAACTACAGCAGCCTTTTCAGTATCTATGTTTATGCTAGGTATAACAATTGGTAAAATTTTATTAGGATATTTAAATGATAAAATAGGACTTACAGGATGTGTATGGATTGCAGCAACTCTTGGTGTACTTGGGGCTTTAGGGTTTTTATTTAATAGCAATTCGTACATTATATTATTTATAAGCACTGGCTTTATGGGCATAGCTACTGCTCTTGCAACTTTAGCTCCTCCTCTACTTGTAAAGAAAGTATTCGGAATGTTGGATTATACCTCAATTTATTCATATATTACTTCTATATCCATGTTTATAGGAGCTATCTCAGTTTCGCTATACGGGTTTATATATGATAAAACACATAGCTTTAATTATATCCTAATCATCATAATAGCTGCCCTTATTATATCGGCTCTTAGCTTAACATCAGCCATAAGACAGACTCTAAAATTAAAATCATCTGAAAAAGTTATTGCATCTAATTAGGTACCTAAATTTCCTACAAATATAATTACAATTTTCATAGCACCACTGATTCAAGTAGAATATTAAAATAGGTAATTAACAATATTTTCTAAAATTTTTAAGGTTTATGGGATACTACTATTTGCTTGAAAACTAAATATCACAGCAGTATAATGTTCTTAAATTTTAATGTGAGGTGATATTTATGAAAGTGTTAATGTTAGTTGGAGATTTTACTGAAGATTATGAAGTCATGGTACCTTTTCAAGCATTAAACATGTTAGGCATAGAAGTTGACGCAGTATGTCCAAATAAGAAATCTGGGGATTTTGTAAAAACAGCCATTCATGATTTTGAGGGATTCCAAACTTATTCTGAAAAAGTAGGGCATAACTTTACCATCAATAAGGATTTTGATGCAATTTCTTTAGAGGATTATTCAGGACTCTATATAACAGGAGGAAGGGCTCCAGAGTATTTAAGGTTAAACGAAGATATATTAAACATAACAAAATATTTCATGAATCAAAACCTGCCTGTAGCTGCTATTTGCCATGGAATACAAATTCTTACTGCTGCTGATACAGTAAAAAACCGTAAATTAACAGCTTATCCAGCTGTAGGACCAGAAATTACATTAGCTGGTGGTGAATATGTAAATGTAGATGCTGATAAAGCTGTTACAGATAAAAATTTGGTAACTTCACCTGCATGGCCTGGAAATCCTGCTTTATTAATAGAATTTATAAAAATATTAGGTGTAAAAATAACAAGCATTTGAAAATATTAGTATAAAAGACTTGGTAAAAAAAATTGTTTACTAAGTCTTTTTAAATTGAGTAATTTTAATTTATGTCTAAAAAAATGATATTATTTTGCTATTTATTTTATTTTATTGTTGAAAAATGAATTTATCATTTAAATTAGTGAACATTTATAGTATAATTATATTAACTTTTACGTAAAAGAAAGTTTATTTTAAAAAAAGTGACTGTTAATGAGCAGTTTAAATATTAAATCTCATGTTGTCACTTTGTTATTAACGACGTCGTTAAAGCTGTTTTTGAACTAAAATTCAAATGTTTTAATTAAAAGCGTTATTTTTAGATTTAATAATAATACAAAGTAATATTATTTATCTAAAAAACATAATTGCAATTGTAGTTAAAAGATGCTTTTATAAAACAGATGTCAAGTTACTTTCTTCTAAATAAATCTACTATTATCAAATCAAATCGGACATATTGCATAAAAAATCATATAAAAAGCCTGCTAAGCAGGCTTTTTATATTAATAATTTAAACTTTTTTTCTCATTTAATTTATCAAGTTTATAATTGCGTGCGTAGAACATAAGATCTACAATGATCATTAGAGCATTTAAAATATAAAAAAATAACACATACGTAATATTGTGCCCAACGAATTTTGATATAATTCCACATATAT
Organism: Clostridiaceae bacterium; assembly: GCA_031549885.1. Classification (GTDB taxonomy): domain Bacteria; phylum Bacillota; class Clostridia; order Clostridiales; family Clostridiaceae; genus WQUF01. The sequence continues at coordinate 415 of JAVBPD010000111.1, read as the reverse complement.
ATCCAGTTTCAATGAGAATTAAAAATGGTAAACTTTTACCCTTAGTTGTTCTAGCTTTATAAGACTTTATAATATTGAATGGCCATGATAAGCCAAATGATATTACCATAATTGCTTCAAAAAATTGTTGCATTTCACACCTCTTAAAATCATAGAAAATTATATTGATTATAAGAAATAAAAAAGATTTTGTAAAGTTTATTTGCTCCTATATAACGATTACTAACGGAAATAAGTCCAAATGCTAAAAATTTGGACAAATAGTAGTGAATATTATTCCTGTTTTATGCTAAAAATCGTAACCAAAATTATTACTATTTTTTATTAAATTCTTTAAAAATATGATATTTTTTAAACCATAGTCTATTTTTGGGCATGGCTCCTTTAACCCTCTTATTTTTTTATAAAAGCGCCT
>JAVBPD010000158.1:0-10151 GCA_031549885.1 Clostridiaceae bacterium | reverse complement strand
AATCTAAACATTGCTCTTCAATGGCCAGTATATCATAAAATCTAAGAAAAGAAAAGTTAAGAGCTATTAAAAATGGGCTATAATAGGCTATAATTAGATGGTGACAAGATTTTTTTAAAGTATAAAGGGGGGGCAATAGGTTAAATGAAAAAGTTACTTAATAATGTGGCTGAGGCAATTGGCGAAACTCCCATGGTCCGCCTTTCTCATATTGTAGAAGCATATAATGTAGATGGCAATATCTTTGCAAAGCTTGAATATTTAAACCCAGGTTTTAGCAAAAAAGATCGAGTGGCGTTGCAAATGATAACAGAGGCTGAAGAGGCAGGGCTTCTTAATAAAGGTCAAGCTGTGGTAGAGCTTACCAGTGGCAATACAGGGACAGGACTTGCAATTGCCTGCGCTTGTAAAGGATATAAATTTATAGCTTGTATGTCTAAGGGTAATTCTATGGAAAGGGCACGCATGATGAAGGCTTTAGGTGCAGAGGTTATTTTGGTGGATCAAATGCCAGGCTCTCCTCATGGTCAGGTTTCAGGTGAGGATCTTGCACTTGTTGAGAAACGAGCTAAAGAAATTACAAAGGAGAGAAATGCCTTCCGTGCAGATCAATTTAATTTGACATCTTGTGTCAATGCACATGCTTTATATACTGCAGAAGAAATGTGGTTACAGACGGAAGGGCAAATTGATGTATTTGTGGATTTTGTTGGAAGTGGTAGTACTTTTGCTGGTTGTGCTAAAGGGTTAAAAAAGCATAACTTAAATATTCGTTGTTATGTTGTAGAACCTGCTACTGCTGCTATATATGCTGGCAAAGCTGTCACCAATAAAAGTCATAAGATTCAAGGAGGCGGATACTCCTTGGATTTGCCGCTGCTTGATAAAACTATGATTAGTGGTTGTATACAAGTCACAGATGATGAAGCTAAAGATATGGCACAAAACCTTGCTAGATTAGAAGGTATATTTGCAGGTTTTTCATCTGGTGCCAATGTTTGTGCAGCTTTAAAATTGCTTAAAGGATTGGAAAAAGGAAAGAATATTGCGCTTACGCTCAATGACAGTGGGCTAAAATATCTAAGCACTGATTTGTATGATAGCCTATAAGAATTTTAAAAAAATTATGAACTGTCTAATTTATTAAATTCATATTCGAATTAGTATTTCTGCCAAACTTATCACCTTTCTTCATTAAAAGTATATCTTTATTAAAAGTATATACTAAGTTGTAGTTTTGTCATATGAGAAAGTATAAAAAGTTTAGATGAAGATGATTTTAATTTCATCCTCATCTAAACTTTTTTGCTTACTTATTATCTAAATGTAAAAATATTATTTACAGTAGTATTAGTGCTATTATAAATATTGTTATAAACACCAATGTTATAATTATAATTATTGTAATTTGCAATAGCAGGTGCAACAGTGTCCTCTAACTTCTCAAAATCATCTATATTGATATTTTCAAAATTGTTCTCTTTTAACAATGCCTTCACCCCCTTATACCTCATTTTATCTATAATAAATTATAGATAATAATAATAGATAAATTTGATCATATGATTGATGTTTTAAGGAGCAAAAGTATATATTTGTAAATTACAATTGCACATATGATATAATATGTGAGAAGGTTCTCATAAGATTTTGGGGGTATTTTATATGGAAAAATATATAAAAGCATTTAAAGATATATATAAATCTGATATTGCACTAGTTGGAGGCAAAGGTGCAAATTTAGGAGAATTATCAAGGCTTAATGATGTTAATGTGCCAGATGGTTTTTGCTTAACCACCACAGCATTTAAAGAAGTCATTTGGGGAAACCATGAAATTTTTAAGATGATATCTTCTATTTCAGACATTGATGAAAATGATTCTAAAAAAATAAGCAAAAGAAGCGATGAAATTCGCATGGCCATTGAAGGTCTTACTCTTCCAAGAGAAATACAAGATGAGATAAAATTTTACATATCAAATATGCATATCAAAACCCTTTATGCAGTTCGCTCAAGTGCTACAGCAGAGGATTTGCCTGGTGCGTCTTTTGCAGGTCAACAAGATAGTTTTTTAAATGTGCCCGATTTAAATGGAATATATAAGGCTGTGGTTAAATGCTGGGCTTCTTTATTTAATGAGCGAGCAGTATCTTATAGAATAAAAAATCATTTTCCTCAAGATAAAGTTAGCATATCTGTTGTAATACAAGAAATGGTAAATTCTGAAATGGCTGGAGTTTTGTTTACAATAGACCCCATGACCCATGATCGATTTACAACTACAGTTGAAGCAATAAATGGTTTAGGAGAAGATTTAGTATCAGGAAGGAAAAAGCCTTCAAGCTGGACAATACGGGGAAAAGAAGTAAAACAAAGAGTTAAAGCAGATGCAATTTTAAAAAATGATCAGTTAATTTTGCTTTCTGAAATAGGAAAGCGCATTCAAACAGCATTTTCCTGTGAACAAGATATAGAATGGTGTTTTTTAAAGGGAAAGTTTTTTATTGTGCAAGCAAGGCCAATTACAACCCTTTACCCTATTCCAAAGAAAAGAGATGAATTAAAAAGGTGCTTTGTATCTGTTGGGCATCTTCAAATGATGACTGATGCAGTTCTCCCTTTAGGCATATCAATGCTTCAAAAGTCTAATTTTTTTTCAGTTATGGAACTAGGTGGGCATATGTTTATGGAAGTCACTCATGATCTTGCAAATTTTCATGGACGAAATGCTTTGCTTTCAGAAACAAAGATCAAGGATACGCTTATTCATGATGCTCTTAAGGAGATCATAAAAAGAAAACAATACATAAAGAGCATTCCTAAAGGTCCAAGTGGCCTTGTTAAGGTTGAGGGAGTATTTGGACTTATAATTTCTTCTTATAAAATATATAAGCGAAATAATGAAGCAGATATTGATGCTTATATTTTAAGACAAAAACATCAAGTAGAAAAATTAAGATTAAAGATGGAATCTTTATCTGGGGAAAAGGCACTGAAATTTATAATTAATGATCAACCAAGGTTTAGAAAGGTTTTATATGATCCAGGCGGAGCAGGCACTGCTGCTGTTGCAATACTGCTTGCATCATCTATTGATAAAACCGTTCAAAAACTAACAGGAGAAAAAAATGTAACCAATCATCTTACTAAATCTGTTTCTCATAATGTGACATCTGAAATGGGTCTAAAGCTTTGCCAGGTGTCAGATGTATTGCGCATGTATCCAAAGGTTATAGAATATCTTAAGAAAAATGGTGAGAATATTTCACTTAAAGAGATGAAAAACTTAGATGGTGGAGATGTAGTCGCAGATAAAATTGAAGAATTTCTTAAAGAATATGGCATAAGGTGCCCTGGGGAAATTGATATAACTAGAAAAAGGTTCTCAGAAAAGCCTGGTATGCTTGTGTCCTCTTTGCTAAACAATGTTCAAAATTTACCTGTAAATTATGCTGTTACATCTTTTAATGAGGGAAAAAAAGATGCTGAAAACCTTGCTAAAGATATAGTAATGAAAATGAGGGAAAGGCATGGCGAGAAAAAAGCAAATAAGCTTGAAAAAAAGATAGAAACATATCGAAAATTTGTTGGAGTTCGAGAATATACTAAATACTTTTGGATGGCACATTATGATGTGTATAGAAAGGCAATATTAAAGGAAGTAAATAAGCTTGTAGAAAAAAATATTTTAGATAGCGTTGATGATGCTAATTATCTATATCTTGAGGAACTTATTGAAATAGTAAAATCAGGCCATGCAGATAAACAGCTTATTGAAGATAGAAAATCAGATTATATTTTCTTTAATACTCTTACACCTCCACGCATAATATTCTCTGATGGTGAGGTGCCACAATTTAATTATAAAAATACCATTCCTGAAAATGCCATAGGAGGACTTTCAGTATCTGGAGGCATTGTCCGTGGCCGTGCAAGAGTTATCGATAACTTAGATGAGGCTAAAATAGAAAAAGGTGATATACTTGTTACAAAATTTACAGATCCAAGCTGGACTCCTTTGTTTACATCATTAGGTGGGCTTGTTACTGAAATTGGAGGAATGATGTCCCATGGAGCTGTAATTACCCGTGAATATGGGCTTCCTGCAGTAGTTGGCGTAATTAATGCTACAAGTTTAATTAAAGATGGGCAACTAATTTTAGTAAATGGTACAGAGGGATACATTGAATTTATAGAATAAATTATTATTTATTCATTAAAATGTTTAAATATGATTTATTGTAAATACAATATAGGTATGCTAAGATTAAATATATAATTTAGTAATAATAATTGAATAAAATAGGAAGGTGATGTTGTGTCTTTTGAAGAAAATTTAAAAATTCGTGAAGATTTACTAGCTGGAAAAATTCCTAAACGTGTATTTATGAGGTTAGTATTTACATTAGAAGCTGCTTGTGGTTTTTCTGGCATAGATTTAAGAAGAGCACATTATGACCCAGAGTTAAAAAATAAAGCAATGCACTCTATATGTGAAGCATTTTATTCCGATACTTTTCCAATTGAAAACGTTCGCTTCCCAGCTGTTTATCAAACACTTGGAGCTAAGAACTGGAGAATGAGCTCTACAGGAGCCATGCAGCATCCAGAAGTTGAATCTTTTACTGCTGAAGATTATGACGATTTTATTGAAAATCCTTATGGCGTTATCAATGAAAGAATACTTCCTAGAATATGCAAAGCACTTAATACAAGTCCTGAAGAGAGAAGCATTAATTTAACTAAAGCCTATGTTCATTTTTTACAAACTGTTCAACAAGAAGGCGCCTTTATGAAAGAGGCAACTGAAGAGTTTGGATATGTACCTAATTTTTTTATGGGAACAATTGTAGAAGCACCATTTGATTTTCTCTCAGATCAGTTAAGAGGATTTAAGGGGGTAAATGTTGACGTAAGGCGCATTCCTGACAAAGTAGAAAAAGCTGTAAATGCTATTTTACCTCTTATGATAAAGCAAGCCATACCAAGAAATGTTCCAGAGGGCCATATAGGATTTATACCTCTGCATTTAGCTCCATATTTAAGGCCAAAAGATTTTGAGCGCTTATATTGGTCTACTCTTGAAAAGCTTGTAGTAGAAATGCATAAAAGAGGAGAGAAAGCCTTTTTATTTGCTGAAGTGGATTGGACTCGTTATGCAGAATACCTTGCAAGGCTTCCTGAAAACACCATAATACAATTTGAAAATGGAGATGTAAAACATATAAAAGAAGTAGTAGGTAAAAAACAGATTATTGGAGGCTTCTTCGATCCAACTATAACATTAACAAGGTCTAAAGAACAATGTTTAGATGAAGCTAAACGACTAATAGATATAGGCGCACCTTCTGGTAAGTTCTTCTTTGCTTTTGATAGGCATGTAATGGACATTAATAGCGTAGATGTAAATAAATTGCAAGCTGTAATAAATTGGGTCCACGAAAATACAGATTATTAAGGAGGAGCAGTTTATGGAACAAAAAAAATATTACATAGAGTTTGAAGATTTTTTAAAGGAAAATGAAGATATAGATCCTTCATGGAGAGAGTTTGTCGAGCCTGTTATAATGGGTGTAGATGATGCAATATATAATTTTATCATAAGCTACATATTGATGTAGAAAATTAAAAGATGATTTATAGGACAGCAGTTTAGTCTGCTGTCCTTAAAAATTGGAGCTTATAAATTAATTGATTTATGGAATAATAAAACATTATGAAATACGGAGGAATAATATGGAAGATCTAATGTTTTGTTATCAATGTGAACAGACTTTTGGAGGGAAAGGGTGCACAAAACAAGGTGTATGTGGAAAAACTCCAGAAATTGCTGCAATGCAAGATTTATTGATATACCAAGCTAAAGGGATTTCAGTATACGCAAATGAGCTTTTAAAGCAAGGAAAAGATGTACATAAAAAGTATGTTACATTTATAGAGGATGCTCTTTTTACCACTCTTACCAATGTAAATTTTAATGTAGATGACCATTTGCATATGCTTAAGCAATCGCAAGAGTTAAAGGAAGAATTAAGAAAAGAGATTTCAAATGTGGAAATTAACTGTGAAGAAGCTATTTTTGATTTACAATGTGGCAAAGATCAAATTTTAAAGGATGCTAAAAAAGCCGGTATCATGTACGATCAAACTATTGATCAAGATATAAGATCTGCTAGAGAAACCATTAAATATGGCTTAAAGGGTATGTCTGCTTATAGCCATCAAGCTAGAAATATTGATTATTTTGATGATGGTGTGGACAATTTTTATTTTAAGGCTTTAGCTTCAATTACAAATGACTCTCCTCTAAATTTAGAAGAACTTGTAAATTTAATATTAGAAACAGGGGAGAAAGCAGTCCTTACTATGGCTGTTTTAGATAAAGCTAATAATGAAAGGTTTGGTGTGCCAAGTCCACAGAAAGTAAATATTAAGATGAAGAAAGGCCCATTTATTGTAGTATCAGGCCATGATCTTTATGATATTGAGCTTTTATTAGAACAGACAAAGGATAAGGGTATAAATATTTACACTCATGGTGAAATGTTGCCATCTCATGGTTATGAAAAATTAAAATCTTACCAGCATTTAGTTGGAAACTTTGGATCAGCTTGGCAAAATCAGCAAAAAGAGTTTGACAATCTTCCAGGGTGCATTTTAATGACAACTAATTGTTTAATGACGCCACAAAAATCTTATAAGGATAGAATTTTTACAACAGGTGTAGTTGGATATGATGATATACCTCATATTCCAAGGGATAAAGATTATAAAAAAGATTTTACTGCTATTATAAATAAAGCTTTAGAATTAGGTGGATATAAAGAAGATGAAATACCTAAAGAAATCATGACAGGTTTTGGTCATAAAGCTGTTTTAAAAAATGCCGATATTATTGTAAATGCAGTTAAAAGTGGCAAGATAAAGCGTTTCTTTTTAATTGGAGGCTGCGACGGAGCAAGGCCTGGAAGAAATTATTATACAGAATTTGCAAAAGCAGTTCCAAAGGATTGCGTCATTTTAACCTTAGCTTGTGGTAAGTATAGATTTAATTATTTGGAATTTGGAGACATAGAAGGAATTCCAAGGCTCTTAGATGTGGGCCAATGCAATGATGCCTATTCAGCTGTTAAAATTGCTATGGCTTTAAGTGAAGCGTTTAAATGCGATATAAATGACTTGCCGCTTTCCATGGTGATTTCATGGTATGAACAAAAGGCAGTGGCAGTTTTGCTTGCACTTCTTCATTTAAATGTGAAGAATATGTATTTAGGGCCAGTGCTTCCTGCATTTTTAAGCGCAAATGTTTTGCAGTTTTTAAAAGATAAATATAATTTAAAACATATTACAACTTTTGAAGAAGATTTAAAAGAAACTCTGCAAGTTAAATAGCTAAAAGATTCCTTTGCAAAAGAAAATTGCAGAGGAATCTTTTAAAATTTACATATAATATTTTATTGACAAATTTATTTTAATATGAGATACTATAAATAGTTAGCAGTAGCTAACTATTTATTTGAACATAAGTTAGCCATTGCTAACTAAATTTATATAATAGAATATGAAAAGAAGTTCATCTTATTAGTTTAAAATTTAGCAGGAGAGTTTATAAATGATTAGTATAAAAGAGCAGGCAAAGTTTATGAATAAAATCCGTTGTATGGACTGTGAGAATTTTTTAAAGCAGTATTTTTTATATTCTGCGTCTCCAGTTATTAGAGGTGTTAAGCCTTCTGTTCTTATAACCTTAAAGAACACATGTAAAGAAGCCTTTGAAGAGATGAAAGAAATGTTGTGCCATAATACAGGATTAAAAACAGAAGAATTATATTTTAGAAGGGATTTTTTTTCAATTCTTATATATGATGAAAATGTACTTTTAAAGGTGCTCTTATCAAATAAAGCAAGAGAACTCTTAAATAAAAGAGGGTATGTAAAATATGATTTAGATAATCTTTTAAAATTTTTAAAATATAAATTTAAAACAGAAAAGTTTCCTCATGAAATTGGCGTTTTTCTGGGATACCCTCCAGAAGATGTGGAATCATTTATTTTACATGAAGGTAAAAATTATACTTGTTGTAATTACTGGAAGGTTTATCATAATGAAGAAAAAGCTCATGAAACTTTCAGACTTATTGATGAAGCAAAAACATATGCCATAAAATTGCTAAGTGAGCAAAAAAGCCATATTTATCAAGTTGCTAAATTATTGAAAACTATATAAAAGGGAGTGTCTTATGCAAATTAATATAATTTATTGGAGCGGAACAGGAAATACAGAAGCTATGGCAAAGCTTATTAAAGAAGGTGCAGAAAATGCTGGAGCAACTGTTACATTGAGAGAAGTAAGTAAAAATGATAAGGATGATTTAAATTGTGATATTTTAGTGCTTGGTTGCCCATCTATGGGAGATGAAGTGTTAGAAGAAAATGAATTTGAACCATATATTTGTTCAATTGAAAAAAGCGTTAATAGCAAAAAATTAGCACTGTTTGGTTCATATGGATGGGGAGATGGTCAGTGGATGAGAGACTGGTATGATCGTATGGAAAATGCAGGTGCAATTGTTTGTAGAAGTCTCATTGTGAATAACGCTCCAACAGAAGATTCAGAAAAGGAATGCAAGGACTTTGGAGTTGCATTAACTAAATAACTAAAATTGGTACAAACATATTTTTATTTGCTCAACTTTTCTCTATTTTTATATTAGAAAAGTTGAGCAATAATTTTAAAAAATTAGTCACATATCTATATTTTTTAAAACTTCTTTAACAGCATCATTAAATCCTTTAGGGTCCTCCATAAAAGGAACATGACCTACATCTTTTAAAATTATAATATCTTTATCAGGTGCATTAATTGTATTATAGTATTCTTCAATTGTTGAAGAAGGTGTTATAGTGTCTTTATCACCTACTATATAATATACAGGAGATGCATAATCTTTGCTATCTTTATAAAGGTCAAATTGGAAGAAAAGATAATCAAAAAGTGGAGCTTGAATTTTAAAACCATCTGATTTTAAAAACCATCTTATATCATTAATAGCAATATTTGGTGAAGTTATAGTAAGCCACATTTGTTTTAAAAAAGGCAATTCTTTATCAGAAACTATATATTTTCTCACAAGTCTTCTCATAGCAGTAAGATTTCCCATATTAAAATCCTCAAAGCTTTTGGTATTCATCAATGTACTTAGCATAGAAGACATGTTTTCTATATATTCTGTATCATTGTTTTCTTTAGCATATTCCATTGCAGCTTCTGATATAAAAGCTTGTCCGTCAAAGATGTTAATGCACTGGCTTACTCCTATATATGCTGAAACTTTTTCAGGATGCTCCTTTACATATAAAGTTCCAAGAGCTGTTCCCCAAGAATGTCCCATGATGATTACTTTATCTTTATTAAACCTTAAAGTCAAATAATTAACAAGTTCATCTAAATCGTTAAGAAGTATATTAACTGAAAGTTCATTATTTATATGGAGGTTTTGGTTTTTAAAATATGTTTTGCCACATCCTCTTTGGTCCCAATTTACAAATGTATATAAGGACTGAAGCTCCTTGCGATAATAATATGAGACATAAGGTGCTGGGCTGCCAGGTCCTCCATGTAAGAAAACTACTATTGGATTATCAATGTTTTCACCACAAATTTCTATGTATTGTTTAATATTTCCAAGGTCAATATATTTTTCTTCGTATATGCCGTTTCTTGTGGCAAAATATATTTTACTCATATTTACAAGTTTTACTGCAAATATTGCAATAAGAACTAACAATATAAATAAAATAATCCATTTTAATATTTTGGTAAGAATTTTTATAAAAAACATTTTTTGATTTATCATCTCCCTTCTCATATTCTATTAAAATAATTTTATCTTTATTTTAAAAAAAGTAAATATTAAAATATATTTTTTAATTAGAAAATATTAGAAAGTAAAGGTTCAAGTTTATAATTTTACTTGAAACCTTTATTTATTATTTTTCATTTAAAAAGTATAAAAAGAAATCTATATACTCACCAGTTGAAGGTAAAACATTTTTTAATCCAAGTTTGTATATAATATTTTTATCTGTATCGGCAATACCATTAAGGGGATCGCCAGTTAAGCCAATTACTTCATATAAATTTCCATT
>JAVBPD010000122.1:0-3852 GCA_031549885.1 Clostridiaceae bacterium | reverse complement strand
TGAAAAATTATCAATTCTTCTTCTTAAAATTCTCTCTTGATTTTTTCTTTGAATTTCCAAATATTCTTCTGAAAAAGGTTCTACTTCAATTTGTTCAAATTTAGGTCTGCGGGGGTCATTATCAACATATTTTTCAGGAAGGAGGTCATCTCCTTGATTTATTATCATTTTTGGTTCTGGTTTTATTATTTTTTTCTTTTTTGCCATAACATATACTCCTTTAAAATTTTTTTAAATTTTATTAAACAAAAGACCTCATAGTTTAATCCTATGAGGCGTTACTCTATAATATTCATAAATTATAGTAATTGTTACAAAATTACAAAATTATTTTAAAACTTTAAAAAAATAATAGAAAACAATCTAAATATCAAAAACCTAACAACAATTTAACTCTATTATGGACTCTTATTCTACATCATTTTAGTGGTATAATTATAATAATATCTCAAAAAGAAAGATAGGTGAATCCGTTGCAAAAATACTAAAAAATTAAGTTTAAATTCAATATAAAAATAATATAAAAGGATATAAAGATTACAAAGTCATCAAAGTCATCAATTTAGATTCTATAAAATAAGGGATATCTAAATAATTAATATTTCGATCAATTTAATTAAATTATGAAAATTACAAAGGGGTTAAATATGAATGAATTTCAATTTTTTCTTATGCAATTAAACATCCTTATACAACAAGCCTTAAGCAACATTATTACACTAGTTCCAAGTATAGTGATTTCATTAATTATCTTTGAAAAAATAAAAAGAAAATTATAATTCCAAAGTTACCTCCATATTTAAATGAGCATAAATTGGAACTATATATCAATAAATCTAAAAACTAGTTAAAAAATGCAAAATATGTCATAATGCGTAAACGTGAAACTTTAAACGCTGTGTAGATGTTTGAAGTTTCACACTTACGATAAAAGCTTCAAATCCTGTTATTCTTGGATTCTAAGTTTTCAATCATTTCATTATTTTAAATATTTTTTGAACTTGGAAATAGAAGTTTTGCAGATATATCTACCATTTTTTATCAAGGGTATTGTCTTTGCAGAGCTTCAAACTCTTCAATAGAGTTTATCTTATTTTGTTTAGGAATCATAGGCCTTTTCATCTACCTTTTTTCTGTTTCTATTTGTATTTGTTTCATATTTATTGTAACAGTTCTGTTATCCAAAACCTTTATAAACGATAAATATAATGATTATTTCAGAGTTTATGCGGCTGCACTAATCGCTGGGCTCCAACAAGAATAAGTTGACGACTTGCTTTTTTATAAGAAAAACGGCTATAATATAATTAAAGTTAGTAATTAGCTGAAAAGAGGAATAAATATGTATATCAAACGACATATTGAAGATGTATTAAAATCTGCGATAAATGAAAAAGGTTCACTTTGTGTAACAGGAGCACGTCAAATAGGAAAATCGACTGTATTAAAAACCTTATTTACAGATCATAAAGAATTAACATTAGATGACGGCAGACTACTCAGACTTGCGTTAGAACAACCAGAGGAATTTTTCGAGCAATTTGAACCACCTGTTTTTATTGACGAGATTCAATATGCACCTTCGCTTTTTCCATATATTAAAATTTATATTGATAAGACGGGCGCAAAAGGTGCATTCGTAATGTCTGGTTCTCAACGTTACGAAATGATGTCCAATATGACCGAAAGCTTAGCCGGGCGAGTTAATTTAATTGACCTTTATGGACTTTCCATCCGTGAAATTTTAAATGATGATTTTCATGAAGCATTTATGCCAACACAAGAGTATATTAAAAAACGTAATCCCAAACCGCTTAAATACAACGAAATTTGGATGAACATTTGGCGTGGTTTCTTCCCTGAAATAGTAGAGAGCGGCACAGAATGGTCACGATTTTATTCAAGTTATATACGAACCTATCTCGACCGTGATGTTTCAAAACTTGGACAAGTTGGTAACTTAATGCAATTTGAAAGGTTTATGGTTGCTATAGCTGCACGAACAGGACAACTGCTAAACATGGCTGATGTAGCAAAAGATACAGGTATCAGTCAGCAAACGGCACAAAAATGGCTTTCGATTTTAGTTGCTTCAAATATTGTATATATTTTAAAGCCGTACTATAACAATGTGCTGCAAAGGCTAATCAAAGCGCCGAAGATCTATTTCTTAGATACAGGACTTGCAAGCTATTTGATTGGTTGGGATAATGCACAAGTTCTGCAAAATGGAGCAATGGCTGGTGCGATGTTTGAAACCTTTGTAATTGGTGAAATTATTAAGTCTTGGACAAATTTAAATGGCGTAACCCCTAACATGAATTTCTATTTTTTCCGTGACAAAGACAGCAATGAAATTGACTTGATCATTAAACGTAACGATATGCTTTATCCAATTGAAATAAAGAAACATATAAGTTGTGACAAGAGCGATATAACTGCATTTAAACAACTCGATAAAATACCTGATATGAAACGAGGCGAAGGTTGTGTTATATGCATGGCAAATGATATATTACCAATAACAGCAACCGATAAAGCTATTGGCGTAGCCTATATATAAGCGTGACATGCTCCCACCACTTAATTTAAATATTAAAATGGGGTCTTCTTCTTTGATAGCCGAACCAACTAAGATGCGGTAGCACAATAGGTTTAAAGGATTTTTAGAGTATGTAAGTGCACTCACTTGCGGAACACATGTACTCAATTAACAGAATGTATGCACTTGTTTTCAGGATCAACTTTTCCTATGAGTACTCTTTTATTTTTCTTTATAGTTATATCCTTAAGTAGGTATAGGATTTTCCGGTAATCTAGGTTGATCCCTGATCTGAAAGATAATAACTTGGAATATATTTAATGCAAAAAATAGGTAATTGAAGGCGAGAATCCAAGTTTAAGGCATACTTTCTTTTTCAAATTTAGTGGCAATGTTGTTATAAGCCACTAAACTATTTTTATTTTAAATTATAGTTTAGTGGCTATTTAATTTTTAAATAATTGAAACATAACTTAAAAACAAGTATAATATATAATATACTTGTTAAAGGAGATGATTTTATGCCTCAGTTATCGCTATATATTGATGATAATACTCTTCGTAAAATTGAGACAATTGCAAAAATTAATGAAACATCAATTTCAAAACTTGTATCTGGTATACTTAAGGATTATTTTTCTAAATCATGGCCTGAAGGATTTAAAAATTTATTTGGATCCATATCTGATGACACCTTTGTAGTACCTGATGAAGTGAATTTAAACCTTGATGTTAAAAGAGAAGAATTATGAGTTACTTTTTAGATACTAATACATGTATATACTTTTTAAAAGGAACTTATAAAAACATTTTAAATAAGATTTTATCACTTAGCCCTTCAGATATAAAAATATCTGCAATTGTTCAAGCTGAATTGTTTTACGGTGTAGAAAAAAGTTTAAAGAAAGATGAAAATATGTCAAAGTTAATGAGTTTTTTTCTTCCCTTTGATATAGTTCCTTTTGATGGTAGTTGCTCTAGTTATTATGGAAAAATAAGATCAGACCTTGAGAGACTTGGAACACCAATAGGCCCTAATGATTTAATGATAGGAGCCACTGTGCTATCTCAAAATGGAATACTCATAACAAATAATGTGAAAGAATTCTCACGAATACCAAAATTAAATATTGAAAATTGGGTGAGCCACTGATACTCCCACACCTGAAGGTTCTTAGATACATTGACTTTTTCTATACTCTCACTATGAGATAAATCTCATAGTTACAACATTATAGACGCTAATCAGTTTCTCTAAGACTTTCACTGCCAAATGCTACATTTAGCACATTAGCGACAGTCTGAGGCTC
>JAVBPD010000022.1:0-35121 GCA_031549885.1 Clostridiaceae bacterium | reverse complement strand
AGATAATTTGCCTCTCTTCTTTTGCTCTTTTTTCGCTCTCCTCTTGAGAAAGTGAACTAAGCATATATTCAGTAACCTCAACTTTGTGTAGTCTATAATTAGGTGATAAATCTATTCCACAGCAATTCATACATAAACTCCTTAAAATAATTCTTTATTAATCTATATGGTCTAAAAAATGGTTTAAGAACAAAATTATTTTTGTAAAATTTGTTTAAAATATGATTAAAATAAAAAAAATCTAGTGAAAAGATTCATTTTAAATGATAGAATGATATGGAATTAATGATTATTATAAAGGAGGCGTTTTTTGTGAAAAAGATTTTAGTTTATGGCAGCAAACATTGAGATTCCTGTGCACCTTTGAAAGAGTTACTTTCTAAAGAAGATATTAAATTTGTTTATCTTGATATTACTGAAAACATGTTCAATTTGAAAAGTTTTTTAAAGTATAGAGATAATTATGAAATATTTGAATCCATAAAGAAAGAGAACCGAGTTGGGTTACCTTGTGTTGTTGTAAATAACGGAGAAAAGGTAATTATTGGACAATTAAATGAGGAAGATTTAAATTATTTAAAACAATAATATGTAAAAACCTCTTTATAACATTGGGGAAGGGCATCTAACCACTAAATAGCGGAGTTAGTGCTAATGGACTAAAAAATTATTTCCTCTTGGGTATCCACAGTTTTAAATTTGATGAATTGGGAACCAGGTAAAGGTTATTAGAACTGGTGATAGATGGGGCTTATAGAAATTAAAGCCCTTTATTCATCGTTACATTAAATCTACTAAAATCTAATTCAATTCCTCACCATATTACTTTTGCCGCTGCAAACTCTCCAAGCTTTTCTAAATATCTCACTGCTGTCTTTTTCTATTTTTGTGTACTTCTATTTATAGCATGCCAATGCTTATTTCATTTCATTTTTTTGATTGGGTGTTAAACCAACGAAATTTCTCTTAATCATTTTATTTCATGTAAAATTTATGAGTAAAAATTAACTAATAATTACTTTTAGACATTTTTTTTAATGAAGTTTTGTATTTCTTGATTGACTTTTGAAAATTGCTATAATAATATGATTATATGGCAAAACTACAAGTATGGGTTTGTTACCCTGTTTTGGTCTATTTTAGTACTAAGGGGTTGATTTATTTATGTTTACGTTTCTTAAAAAAATTTTCGGAAAAAAAGATAATCTAGATGATTTTATTTTAATGAATAATGATATTTTATATAATGATTTTATTATTAAAGAAAATGTTCAAAATGATAAGTTTACAAAATCAAATAATGTTTCACCTAATTTAAGCAATCAAAATTTTATGCCTCATGAAAACTTATCATTAAATAAAGATCTAGAATCACCTTCTCATAATAAGGAAACAAATTATGAAAGCATCAGAAAAGAAAATCAAACTAAAAATGACTCACATCGATTTGCAGATATAAATATGGTAAATATACATGAGAGCTTAAAAGATGTAGTTGTAGATGAACTTGAGACTACCATTGTGGTACCAAGAAAAACCAATATAGATAAAAGTTATGTTAAAAATAACAATGAAACCCCTCAAAATAATAGTGCTTACATAAATAATAAGATGCCTCAGGGTAATGATTTTTTCATCAACAATGAAAGCGATACTAAGTCTAAGTATTCTAATGATTCGTGGACGGGCAATGAAAATATTTCTACGCAGCAAAATAAAAACGCTTTTGGATTAAATGAGAATAGATCTTATAATTCAAATAATGATTTAATGCACAATGATAATAATGATAATGTTAAGCGCAATAATTCATTTAAATATGAAGAAGACTATAAATACAATAATAAAATAGATAATAAAATACCTAAACAAAATGATGTTTATGGATATGATGATCAAAGTTCAAAGGCGAAAAATTATTGGGATAATGGTGAAAAGAATTTCTCTAAACAAAATAATTTATATGGATATCAAGAAAATAAGCCTGTTAATTTTAATAGTGAATGGCAGAATAATGTAAAAGGAAATACAAAAGCAGACAATGAATGGTTATATGATGATTCTACAATTCCTCAAATGAATTATTCTAATGATGCACTTGAAGATAAAGCATCACCAATAAATATTGTTCCTATAAATTTGGAAGCAAAAGAAAAATATGACACAGAAAGCAATTATAGAGTTAATTCAGAACTTGAAAATACACAAAATTTATCAATTCTACAATTCTATAAGGATTTGAACCATTTTAAAGTTTTATCTGAAGAAGAGAAAATATTTTTAGCTATTGAAAAAGCTAAAAGTACTTTGCATTATTTTGTTAAAGTAATTAGCAATCCTACTAATATACATGCTAATTTTAGCATAAAAGCAAAAATAAAGGACAATTTTAATGAGGAAAATCTTTGGATAAATAATGTGAGATATAATAATTTTGTATTTGAAGGTATTTTAGGAAATTATCCAAAGTCTATTAAAAATGTTAAATACGGTGATAATTTAAAGATAAGTATAGATGATGTTATAGATTGGATGTTTGTTGAAAATAAGAGACTAATTGGAGGATATTCTATTAGAGTTGCACGTTCAATGATGGATGAACAAGATAGGCAGAAATTTGATAAATCTTTATTTTTCTTCATTGACGAAGGAGAAGATTATTTTAGAGAAGATTTATCCACGCCAGAAGGTTCGATAACCACCTATGAAGAAGCATATAGAAGGCAAGATTTAAATGTAATTTTAAAATGTAAAAATTTTAAAGAAGAAGCAAAAATATACATGTTAAAGAAATTTGGCAGCTTTTTTTATGATGAAAAATCACTTATTGATTTACAAGAGAGTTTAAAGCTTTCTTTTATAAAGAAAATTGAAATTGAAGGTTTTAAAAAGATTGACTGGAGAAAGAGGGCTTTTACTAGAAGAGATTATATAGATGATGATTTGGTTTTAGTAACTGAGTGGGTTTTTAAAGAAGATGGAACTAAAAGCAGAATGAGATATTATGTTTGGAGAAACCCAAACTATATGTGGAAAGTGCTTTGCGAAGAAAAATAAATAAATTAGCACATTATTGCATAAAAGCTTATTGCAATGATGTGCTTTATAGCATTTAAATATTTTTCATAATTATAAGTTTAAGCGCTATAATTGTGATTAAATACTTCACAAATTTATCATATTTATTACATATTTTTTTCATATAAAGTTCATTTGAGTTGTATATAATTAAAATATAAACAAGTTTGAAAGAAGGAGTTTAAAATGTCGGATAACTATAATGATAATAATAATTTTGTTCATAATGATACAAATGATGTGATATCTTCTTATAACCCTTCAAATGGTTTTAATGAATATAATTCAAATTATAATAGATATGAAAGCTACAATGCAAATCAAAATTTTAACAATTACAATAATACTTTAAATTCCTATGACAATAATTCTTATGGCAACAATGCTAATAGGCCTATAAATGACAACAACATAAATTGGGCTTATAGTTATAGTGACTATAATTTTAATACAACATCAAATATTGGAAATGGTCAAAATAATAGTGATTCTGAAAACATAAATACTGCTAAATATAGAAAGGCTAGCAATAAAAAGCATAATTATCTAAATCAGTTTTTAACTACTTTAATAGCATGTATATTTTGCAGTGGCTTAGTAGGCGGTACATTATTTTTTAATTTTTCAAATAAAATTGAGAAACAAAATGCTATAATTCAGCAATTAGTAAACAATAAAAATTATTCATCTCAAGTATCTGGAGCAGCTTACACTGGAATTACCAATACTAGCGCTATTGTAGCTGAAGTATCTCCATCTGTTGTAGGAATAAAGCTTAATTTAACTATGAATTCATACGGCAATAGAAGATTTTTTACTATGATGCCTCAACAAGCTACATTAGAAGGGTCAGGCATAATTATATCTAAAGATGGTTATATTGTAACAAATTATCATGTTGTGTCTTATGCTGATCCTGATTCAAATACAAATGCAAATGTAGATTTAGAAGTTCATTTAAGCGATGGAACAGTGGCAAAAGCTGCGTTTATAGGTGGAGATGAAAAAAGCGATTTAGCTGTTATAAAAGTAAATTTAAGTAACTTAAAGGCTGTAACTTTCGGCGATTCGTCTAATATTAAAGCTGGAGATGCAGTATTTGCTATAGGATGCCCACTTGGGCTTGAATTTCAAGGAACAGTAACTGGAGGAATAATAAGTGCTGCAAATAGAAGCGTAAATACAGGAAATGGCGTCACTAAAAATTTAATTCAAACTGATGCAGCTATAAATGAAGGTAATAGTGGTGGCGCACTTGTTAATTCAAATGGTGAACTTATTGGAATTAATTGTGCAAAAATAGAAGCAAGTGGCGTTGAAGGATTAGGATTTGCTATACCTATTGATGATGCTAAACCAATAATTGACAGATTAATGAAATAAAGCTAAAAAATTATTATTTATACTCCCTTATTACACATTTCTCTTGTAAGAACTCATAGATTTTTCTATGAGTTTTTTTAAATTAATTAATACAATGCTAATTTGTGAATATTTTATTGAAATTATTTAATTTTATAAATATAATTTAAATTGTGCAATTATTTATTAAATTTTGAGTTGGAGGGATTTTGTTGACATTGCAAAACATAATTTATTTATTTGGTGGGCTTGGGCTTTTTCTTTTTGGTATGAAGATTATGGGAGATGGACTTGAAAATTATGCTGGAAATAGATTGAAAAATATCCTAGAGAAAATAACATCAAATAAAATTATGGGAATATTAGTAGGTGCGCTTGTAACAGGAATTATACAATCAAGTAGTGCTACTACTGTTATGGTTGTTGGTTTTGTTAATGCATCATTGATGAATTTATATCAAGCAACTAGTGTAATAATGGGAGCAAATATCGGAACTACAGTTACAGGTCTTTTGGTGTCATTTAAGATTATGGAATACACACCTTTAGCCATCGCATGTGGAGCTGCTATTGTGCTTTTTGCTTCAAAAAACAAAACTAAAGATTTAGGAAACATATTACTTGGATTTGGCATACTTTTTTTAGGAATGCAATTAATGGGCGACTCAATGAAACCACTTGCAGAATCTGATGCATTTAAGAATTTAGTCGTATATATTGGAAATAATTGGTTTTTAGGAATTTTAATAGGGGCTGCTTTTACAGGAATTATTCAAAGTTCATCTGCAACTACAGGTATACTTATAACTCTTGCAAATACAGGAGTTGTTGACATTAATGTTATCGTGCCAATATTATTTGGGTGTAATATAGGTACTTGTGTAACAGCTTTATTATCCAGCATAAATACGACTAAAACAGCAAAAAAAGCTGCCATAATTCATTTACTATTTAACTCAATTGGGACAATTATGTTTATTCCTTTAATCGGTATTTTAATAACTCTAGTAGGAAAGCTAGCTCCGGGAGATTTTGGTAGGCAAGTAGCTTATAGTCATATAATTTTTAACTTATCTAATACTTTGCTTTTATATCCATTTATTGGAGCTTTAGTTACTTTATCAAATAAGATTATAAGAGGAGAAGATTCTGAAGAGTTAATGTCTTTAAAATATATAGATAAAAGGTTTCTTGAAGCAGCTCAAATAGGTATGACACAAGCTTCAAAAGAAATTTTAAGGATGGCCTATAATGTAAGAGAAGGACTTCACTGTTCTATAAATTCATTTTTGAAAAAAGATGATGAAATGGTAAAAAAAGTATATGAATTTGAGAAATTGACAAATTTGCTTGATAAAGAAATAACAGATTATTTAGTGCAAGTTTCCTCTAGAACAATTAATGATGATGATCATGAGAGGATTACTAATATGTTCCACATAATTAACGATTTAGAGAGAATCGGTGATCACTCTGAGAATATTGCTGATCTATGTATTGAAGCCTGTGGTAAAGATTTAAAATTTACTAATCAAGCAATTGTGCAAATAAAACAAATGTTTGATGAATGCTTAAAGGTTTTAAATTATGCTATTGATTGTTTTCAGCATTTTGATGAAAAAAAGTTTACTAATGTTTTATCTACAGAGGATTATATTGATAGGCTTGAAAGGGAATTTAGAGAAAGCAATATTAACAGGTTAAATAGAGGCGAATGTAATGCAGATGAGTCAACTATTTTTCTTGATATGATTAGTAACATTGAAAGAATAAGTGACCACAGCACTAATATTGCAGAACATGCGCTTAAAAGTTAATCTTAATAAGTAATAAAAAATATTTTTTTGAGAACTCTATAATTGATTAAACACTTATGGAGGAAATATATGAAAAAGATCATTGCTCTATTATTTTTTATGTTTTTTATTAATTTTAATTTCATCTTTGCCAATGAGGATAAAATTATATTAATTGACCCAGGCCATGGAGGTCGTGACGGTGGTGCAGAATCAAAGAGAAAGACTATTGAAAAAGAGATAAATTTAAAGATAGGACTTAAACTTAAAGATAAATTAAAAGATAAATATACTGTGGTTATGACTCGTGAAGGCGATATTAGCTTGCATAAGGAAGGTACAAAACATAAGAAACAGCAAGATTTAAATAGCAGGAGAAAGATGATAGATGATTCTAATTGTGATTTGTTTGTTAGCATACATTTAAATAAATTTGATAGTCCAAATGTACAAGGATCTCAAGTTTATTATGCAAATAACGACAAGAGCAAAATATTTGCAGATATTCTTAATGAAAATTATGCTATGATAACTGGAGGAAAGAAAAGAGTTCCTAAAGCAAATAAAGAATATGTAATACTTAAAAACATCGAATCTGTGCCTTCTGTGATTTTTGAGTGTGGTTTTATAACAAATGCTGAGGAAGACGAAAAGCTTAACACTGATGAATACCAAAATGTGCTTGCAGACGTTATAGAAAAGTCTATAGACGATTATTTTTCTAAACTGAGCACTTTAGATAAAAATAACTCTACCACAAATATAATTAATAGCACAGAATATTGATAATATCCATTTATATTAAATAAATTGATTAATTTTAAATTTATTGGGTATATTTAGGTATTAATGGTATTATGATTAATTATAAATATAAAAATACTTTTTAAATTGTAAGTTTTTTAATATATGATATGATAATAAAATAATTTTAAAATTAAATCTTGATCATGGATAATAAAAAAAATTGATACAAAATTCATCAATAAAACTTAAATTATAGGCTCGAAAAATGAACCTATGGCTGTGATCAATTAATAATTTGTTCTACTTGAACATTTTAAAATTTATTTTATAATAATATTGTACATTTGAAGGTTATGGGGGTTATTATTAATGGTTCAAAAATTAGATGACTTGGAATTTTTTAGTGTTTTAGAAAATTCAAATTCTCCAGTGGTGGTTGACTTTTGGGCATCATGGTGCAAGCCTTGTAAAGAAATGGAGAACATTTTTCTTGAAGCTTCTGAGGAGTTAAATGAAAGAATAGACTTTTATAAAGTTAATGTTGAGCATAATCAATCAATCGCATCAAGATTTCATGTATCAAATATACCTGCATTTTTAGTATTTAAAAATGGCGAAGTTATAGATAAATTTACTGGGAAAAAGAGCAAAGAAGAACTTATAGAAACCATAGAAAGACATATTTAAAAGAGGTGAGCTAAAAAGCTTACCTCTTATTCATCTCATCTATAAACGTGGATACAAAAATACCAACATTGTCAGGTAATGAAAATTGAATAGTTTTAAATCTACATTGTTGATATAAAAACTCTAGGTCATTTTTTGTTTCAATTAATTGACTTCCAGCCTCATTATTATATGAGTCTGTAAATAATAATTCCATCGTATTATATAAATCTATGTTTTTTGATATGGCATCTAATAAATTTTTTTGACTATCTTTATATCTTTCATTCATTGGCATATCTGTTAGGGTATCGTTAATGTCGCTTAAGGATTCGATTGAATCAGTTAAAGTTTTTAATAATGCTGATCTATTTAGTGAGTTGTTTCCTTCAACATATTCAATCTTAACGTTTGAGTTAATGTCATCTATTTTTTGACGAATATCTGATATGTTCTTTAAGTAATTATCATCTATAGATTTGTTGAATTGATCATATGCAAAATTGAAAATATTATTTAAATTAGCAAATAATATAACTAAGAAGGTAATTAATAAAAATGATTTAATTATAAAAAAAGCTACTTTTAGCTTCATATCATCCACCCCTACCATTTGGACTAGAATTTTTTTTAATATAATCGACTATTATTATACCACATAAAACAAAAATGTTGTTTACATATTTTAAAATAATCATAATTGCCCTTTATTAAAAAGGCTGTTTTAGTTATAATTAATTGTAATACTTATTATCGAGGTGAATATTTTGGAATTTTTAACAAATATCGGCGAGAATATTTCTGGATTTTTTAATGATGTAATAATGAGCGCTGTAAATAACATTACTTTTTTAGGAATAGTCGATATTTTAGTGGTTTCATATATTTTGTATAGATTATACAAAATTATAAAGGAAACTAGGGCTGAACAATTATTAAAAGGTGTAGTATTTATCTTTGTATTAATGTTTGCAGCTCAAATATTAAACTTATACACTTTGTATTGGATACTTCAGTCAACTATAACCATAGGAATTATAACCATCATTGTAATTTTTCAGCCTGAAGTAAGAAGGGCATTAGAGCAGCTTGGAAGGAGCACATTTCGAGATAGTCAAATTTTTCAAAATAGCGATGAGCAATTAGAAAAGATTATCTATGAAATTGTTACTGCTGTTGATAATATGTCCAAGGGTGAAGTAGGTGCATTAATTGCCATAGAACAAAATACAGGGCTTAGTGAAATAATAAAGACTGGAGTAGTTCTTGATGCAAAGATTTCAGCAGGGCTTTTAGAAAATATTTTTGTTGTAAATACACCTCTTCACGATGGAGCTGTTATAATTAAAAACGATAGAGTTGCAGCTGCAGCATGTTTTTTGCCTCTTACGCAAAATGAAAATATAAATAAAAAATTAGGAACAAGGCATCGCGCTGGAATTGGCCTTTCTGAAAATTCCGATGCTCTTGTTATTATAGTTTCTGAAGAAACTGGAAATATTTCCCTCGCTATTAACGGAAATATTACTAGAAATTATGATAAAAATAGATTGCAAGAAATACTTTTAAAAATACTTAAGATGAGAAGAGTGAGGAATAGTGAGTTTAGAGAGAAGGTGAAGAGCATATGGAAGATAAACCTTCCAAAATTTCTAAAAAGGAAATAATGATTAGAATTTCCTGCGTTTTAGTAGCCTTTTTTTTATGGTTATATAGATATAACATGGATAATCCTGAAAGGACGACTATTATAGGTGGCGTTCGTGTTAATATTATAAATCAAGAGGTTTTAAGCGATAATAATTTATTATTATCAGATTCTGCTAGATATCTAACTACTAATATAAGAATTAAGTTAAGAAATTTAAATGCCAATGCAGAAATAACACCTGGCCAGTTTACTGTGGAAGTAGATTTAAGAGGAAAATCATTAAAAGCAGGTAGAAACAACCTTGAATATTCAATAACAAAATGGCCTAATGATGCTAGTTTAACAAATACTAAGGGCAATATAAACATAGATCTTGTTGAAAAATTGCAAGTTGAAAAAGATATAACTGTTTTCACAACAGGTAAACCAGCAGAAGGATATATATATTTAGGTTGTACTTTTGAGTCAACTGTAGATATATCTGGCCCAAAAGATTCAGTTAATAAGATAGATAAAGTCGGTTTTTCTTTAGATATTAGCAATCAACAAAATATTATTGATTTATCCCAAAGTCTTAAGGCTTATACTGCAGATGGTAGAGTGTATACAGGCAATGATATTACTATTACTCCAGATATAATAAAGACAAGGGCTATTATAAGCAAAATAAAGACTGTACCAGTTGTTATAAAAGAAAAGGGAACCCTTCCTGATAATATTGAGGTGGATTCAAAAATCACAGATCCATCAGTAATACAAATTGCAGGAAGCAGTGATTTATTAGATAAAACTAAAGAAATATCTACAGAAACTATTGATCTATCAAAGCTTGATACAAATAATGATGTTAGATTAGTTATACCAGATGGATTATATGTAATAGACAGTGGCAAAGCAGTAAATACTATGAGTGTAAAAGCAAATTATGTTTTGTCTAAAATAGAAACTAAGAATTTAAGATTACCTATTAAAACTATTAATTTAAATACATCCTTAAGTGCACAGCTTAGTGCTGAAGAGGTCTCTGTAATACTACAAGGGAAAAAAAGTGATTTAGATCCTTTAAACCAAGATAATGTAAATGCTTATCTTGATCTAACAAATTTAAATGAAGGAATTCATCAAGTGCCAGTTAAATTAAATAAACCTAGTAGCGTAAGCACTGTATCTATTTCACCAGATAAAATTGAAGTAACATTAACTAAAAATTAAATGATGAAGTTTTAGAAAAAGTTAAAGTAGGAGGTATTTATGTTTAGAATACTTGCAATTAATCCTGGATCTACATCAACAAAGATTAGCGTTTTTGAGGATGAAAATGTCATATTTATTGAAAAGATTGTTCATAGCAATGAAGAAATTAGCAAATATAAAAAGATAGCTGATCAATATGAATTTAGATTAAACAACATTTTAGATATTTTAAAAAGTAAAAATTTTGATTTATCTTCTCTTAATGCAGTGGTGGCGAGGGGTGGACTTTTAAAGCCCCTTGAAAGTGGAACTTATTTAATAAACGATCTAATGCTTAAACATTTAAAAAATTCAGAGTATGGGGAACATGCATCTAATTTGGCGGCACTTATAGCTTATGATATAGCTTCTATGCATAACATTCCAAGCTTTATTGTAGATCCAGTTGTAGTTGATGAAATGGAAGATTGTGCAAGACCTTCAGGCCTTCCTGAAATAGATAGGAAGAGTATTTTTCATGCTTTAAATCATAAAGCTGTTGCTAAAAGATATGCTAAAGAAAAAAATGTAACATATGAAAGTTTAAATTTGATCGTTGCTCATTTAGGTGGTGGGATTTCAGTCGCTTGCCATAAAAGGGGAAAAGTGGTTGATGTAAATAATGCCTTAAATGGAGAAGGACCATTTTCTCCTGAAAGAAGCGGAGGGCTTCCTGCAGCCGATCTTGTAAATATGTGCTTTAGTGGAAAATATACAAAAGAAGAAATTTTAAAGAAATTAGCTGGTAAAGGTGGCATGGTAGCTTATTTAAACACCAACAGTTTAATGGTAGTGGAAGATAGGGTAAATGCACTAGATGAAAAATATGTTAAGATATACGATGCTTTTATATATCAAATAGGAAAGGAAGTTGGCAAATGCGCTGCAGCTTTAAAAGGGGAAGTAGATTCAATAATATTAACAGGTGGTATTGCATATAGTGATAAAGTAGTAAAAGACATTGAAGATATGGTTAAATTTATTGCAAATGTGGTCGTTTATCCAGGTGAAGATGAGTTATTAGCTTTAACCCAAGGTGCTTTAAGAGTTTTAAATAAGGAAGAAAGAGCAAAAGATTACATACAATAATTTTCAAAGGAGTTTTTAAAATGAGCAGAATATTTGGAACTGATGGTGTAAGAGGTATAGTAAACAAGGATTTGACTAAAGAGTTAGCTTATGATTTAGGGAGAGCTGGAGCTCATGTATTGACAAGTGGAAGCCATAAACCTAGAATACTTATTGGAACAGATACGAGAATTTCTAAAGATATACTGCAAAATGCACTTTGCAATGGCATAATTTCAGTAGGTGCAGAGGCATTAATTGTTGGAGTTATACCTACCCCTGCTGTTTCTTATTTGGTTAAACACTATGAGTGTGACGCTGGAGTTATGATTTCAGCATCTCATAACCCTGCTGAATACAATGGTATTAAATTTTTTGACAATAATGGATATAAGCTTCCTGATGATATGGAAGACAGGATTCAATATTTTATTGAAGAAGCTTTTGATGAAATTCCAAAGCAAAATAAAGATAATATAGGAAAAATATTATCTATTGAAAACGCAATTGAAGATTATGAGGAACATTTGGAATCTACTGTTGACGTTGATCTTTGTGGATTTAAAGTTGCGCTTGATTGTGCACATGGAGCATCTTATAAAATTGCTGAAGATGTTTTTAAAAGTTTAAAGGCTGAAGTTTATATAATGGGAAATGAGCCTGATGGTCTTAATATTAATTTAAATTGCGGATCTACACATCTTGATTCCTTAAAAGAATTTGTATTAAAGAATAAATGTGATATTGGATTTGCATATGACGGTGATGCTGATAGATGTCTTTGCATTGATGAAAATGGTGATATTATAAACGGTGATTTTATAATGGCCATTTGTGCAGATCATATGAAGAAAATAGGGGAGCTTAATAAAAATACCTTAGTTACAACAGTAATGAGCAATTTAGGGCTTTTTATTGGGCTAAATAAGATTGGAATTAAGGTTGTAAAAACAAAGGTTGGAGATAGATATGTTCTTGAAGAAATGCTTAAGGAGGATTATTCTTTAGGTGGAGAACAATCTGGACATATTATATTTTTAAAGTATGCTAACACCGGAGATGGAATCTTAACTTCATTGCAAATTTCTAAAATTATGCGATACTCTGATACAAAATTAAGCAAGCTTTCTAAAATCATAACTGAGCTTCCTCAGGTACTAATAAATGTTGATGTATCACCAGATAAAAAGAATATTTGCTATGAAGATAAAGAAATTATAAATAAAATTAAAGAGGTTGAGGATATTTTAGGAGATAGAGGAAGAGTATTAGTAAGGCCTTCAGGCACTGAAAGCTATATAAGGGTTATGATTGAGGGAGAAAATAAGAATGATATAAATGAATATGCTAAGAATATATGTAGTATAATTGAAGAAAAATCAAGGAATTAATTAATTTTTATATTAATAACTAGAAAAAAAGTTTATTTCCATGTATAATTAGTAGTCAAGAAGCTAAAATTTAGTACTATACCTATATTTAATGGATTTATATTATATCTATAGTAAGGAGACAAAAATATGGCAAAGAAGAAAACCATAAAAGGTGCTTCAATTAAGAAGTATAATGTTAAAGGTAATAAAAATACTAAAAGCGATAAACCACATAAAATGACTTTATATGAAAAAATTAATGAAAAAATAGATTTAAATAGATTTGCGGTTCCTATTTGGAGCATTGGTGTTGGTTTATTTTTGTTTTTGCTAATGTTTTTAATAAATGGATGGCAATATGGTTTATTAATTGCAATTCCATCAGCAGCTTTAATTGGTATTGCAGTTCACGTTATAAATAAATGATCAATATTAATTTATAAAAGCATTAATTACTGGTATATTTTTATAACAGTAAGTAATGCTTTTATTTATAGGAGAATTTTATGTATATAAATTACTTAATTATATGTGCTATTTTGTTTATCTGCGGTTATTTTTTAAAGTTTTATAATAAACTACAGATTGTGGATAAAAATGAGAAGAAAATATCGCTTAAGCAGCTAAAGTTTATGAAGGATTTAGGGTTATTGTTTTTAGTTTTTGGTTGGATTTATCTCATATTTGCTCTTATTGGTATATTTCTAACTAATTTAAACATTGACATTTTTATAAATTTAACCCCTTATTTATTTTTAATATCTATATTGGTATTGATTTTATTAAGTTTTAATAAAAGCGAAATATTTAAATCAAAAAGAGTATTGATTATAATTTGTGCAGTATTATTTATAGTGTTTTCAGTAAATACAATAACTACATATATATTAATGCCAAGTGAAATAAACGTAAACAATACTAGTTTAGCAATAAAGGGATTTTATGGTATAGATATAAATTTAGCTGATATCGATAAGGTTGAATTTGCAGATAATATTTTTTTGGTTAAAAAATTATCTGGAATAAAGACTAGAAAATCTATAAAGGGAAGGTTTATTGAGGAGAATTTAGGAGAAGTTACAGTGTTTTTACAAGATGAGAACAATGTTGTAGAAGTGTTTTTAAAAAATCGCAAAATTCTCTGCATTAACTTTGGAGATAAAAATAAAACCGAATTATTTTATGGAATTTTAAAATTAAAAATAAAAAAATAAATTTAATTTAAAAAAGCTTGTCTGTGGAAAAATATGTTTTTTAGACCTGTTGATAATGTGGATAATTTTTTTTAAATGAGATTACAACTTCATTAAAACTTATTCACAGATTGTGGATAATTTGTGGATAACTATGTAGAATATAAAAATTATTGTAAAAATTCATTTTTTTGGAATTGTTGTCATATATATTAGGTTGACTATTAATGTCATATTATAAAAGTGAAATTGAATTATATAAATTTAACTAAAATATAAATATAATTATATGGAATATTTTATTAATGTTAGATATTTTAGCCCATAATTTTATTAATGTTACAATATTGAAATATTTGTGAAATGAAACAATTTCAAGTTAACTTATAAAGTTGTTAAATAAACAATTTCTTCAAAATAAATATTTTTACTCTTTAATGAGGATATTTTTACCAATATATTGACTAAGAGAGTTAAAAGAATTACAATAGCTATGCGAATGTTTGTTTTGCTTAGATTTTTTATTTTGAGGAGATTTTATGAAGGACAAAATAGTAATAAAGGGAGCAAAAGTACATAATTTGAAAAATGTTTCAATTGAGATCCCTAGAGATAAGCTAATAGTATTCACTGGACTTTCTGGTTCTGGCAAATCATCCCTTGCCTTTGATACTCTATATGCAGAAGGGCAAAGAAGGTATGTTGAATCATTAAGTGCTTACGCAAGGCAATTTTTAGGGCAAATGGATAAACCAGATGTAGAAAGCATTGAAGGTTTATCACCAGCTATTTCAATTGATCAAAAAACAACTAGCAAGAATCCAAGATCTACAGTGGGAACTGTGACAGAAATATACGATTATTTAAGATTATTATATGCTAAAATAGGTGTTCCGCATTGTCCAAATTGTGGAAAAGAAATTCATCAACAAACTGTTGATCAAATGGTGGATAAAATTTTAGAATTAGATGAAGGAACTAAGGCGCAAATACTTGCCCCTATTATACGAGGAAGAAAAGGGGAATATCAAAAGCTTTTTGATTCTATTAGAAAAAATGGATTTATAAGAGTTAGAGTTGATGGAGTTATGTATTCAATTGATGAGGAAGAAGTTAATTTAGATAAAAATAAAAAGCATACCATTGAGGCAGTTGTAGATAGAATAATAATAAAAAAAGATATTAGAGGAAGGCTTTCAGACTCTTTAGAAACAGCTCTTAAGATGGCTGATGGTATTGCTGTTGTAAACATAATAGATGTTGAAGATCTTATTTTTAGTGAGAAATTTGCTTGTATTGATTGCGGAATATCTATTGATGAAATAGCTCCAAGGCTCTTTTCGTTTAATTCTCCCTTTGGAAAATGTGAAAGATGCGATGGACTTGGAACATTACTTGAAATAGATGAGGAATTAATCATTCCTGATAAAACTAAGAGTATCATGGAAGGAGCAATAACAGCTTGGGGTGAAAGCATATTAAAAGGAGACTCTTGGACTTTTAGCGTTATTGAAGGTCTTTCTAAAAAGTATAAAATTGACTTAAATAAGCCTATTAATCAACTAAGTGAAAAAGTGATAGATATAATATTATATGGAAACGATGGGGAAAAATTTAAAATAAGTTACAAAAGAGATGATGGGGTTTTAAATTTAAATCAAAGCTTTGAAGGTGTCATTCCAAATTTAAGAAGAAGATACTTCGAAACTCAATCAGATTATATTAAAAATGAAATAGAGAGGTTTATGAGCAATTCACCATGTCCAGCATGTAATGGTAAAAGGTTAAAAAAAGAAGCTCTTTCAATAACTGTAGGAAATAAAAATATTAGTGAATTTTGCCAAATGTCTGTACTTGAGGAGCTGTCATTTATCGAGAATTTAATATTAAGCGAAAAAGATGCCATAATAGGAAATCAGATTTTTAAAGAAATAAAAAGTAGGTTAAACTTTTTAATAAATGTAGGACTTGACTATTTAAATCTTTCTAGAATGGCAGGTACTCTTTCAGGTGGAGAGGCGCAAAGGATAAGACTTGCTACTCAAATTGGTTCCAGTTTAGTTGGAGTTTTATATATTTTAGATGAACCTAGCATAGGACTTCATCAAAGAGACAACGATAAGCTTATAAGAACCTTAAAAAATTTAAGAGACATAGGTAATACGTTAATTGTAGTTGAACACGACGAAGATACAATGAAAGAAGCAGATTATATTGTCGACATGGGACCAGGCGCTGGATATAAAGGTGGAGAGATAGTAGCTTTTGGTAATTTAGATGATATAGTTAATAACAAGGGTTCACTTACAGGTAAATACTTAAGCGGTGAATTAAAAGTTGAAGTGCCTGATATTAGAAAAGAAAAAAATGGAAAGAATATAAAGGTTTTAGGTGCTAAAGAAAACAATTTGAAAGATATTGATGTGGAATTTCCCCTTGGAATGATGGTATGTGTAACAGGTGTCTCAGGTTCAGGAAAGAGCACACTGGTTAATCAAATACTTTATAGAGGATTAAATAAAAAGATAAACAAATCTAAAGACATTCCTGGGCAGCATAAGGAAATTATAGGTGATAATTACATTGATAAAATCATAGATATAGATCAAAGCCCTATTGGAAGAACTCCTAGGTCTAACCCTGCAACATATACTGGAGTTTTTGATTTAATTAGAGAAGTTTTTGCAAATACAAATGAATCAAAAATGAAAGGTTATAAAAATGGAAGGTTTAGTTTTAACGTAAAAGGCGGAAGATGTGAGGCATGCTCTGGAGATGGTATAATTAAAATTGAAATGCAATTTTTATCAGATGTATATGTGCCTTGTGAGGTGTGCAAAGGAAAGAGATATAATAGAGAAACGTTAGAAGTTAAATTTAAAGGCAAGAATATACATGATATACTTGAAATGACAGTTGATGAGGCATGTGTATTTTTTGAAAATCTTCCTAGAATAAAGAATAAATTAGATATGCTTTTAGAAGTGGGGCTTGGATATATAAAGCTTGGTCAACCTGCAACTCAATTATCTGGTGGAGAAGCTCAAAGAATTAAACTTGCTTATGAACTTTCAAAAAAGAGCACTGGAAAGACTATGTATATTTTAGATGAACCCACAACTGGTTTACATATACACGATGTAAAAAGATTAATAAAAATTTTAAAAAAACTTGTAGAAAAAGAAAATTCTGTTATTATAATTGAGCACAATTTAGATGTTATAAAATGTGCAGATTATATAATAGATTTAGGCCCTGAAGGTGGAGATAGAGGTGGGAAGATACTAGCTATAGGTACACCTGAAGAAATTGTAAAAAATAAAAGGTCATATACAGGACAATATCTTGAAAAAATGATATAATAAAAGTCAGACTAGTAATCTAGTCTACTTTCATTATTAATTAGAGTAGGTGTTTAAATGGATTTTAGTAGCTTAAGTTGGTTCTTTACTTTGGCCGTTATAGTTATAATATACATCATAATAGTTGTGGCTCTTATGATAATGTATCGAGATATAAAAGGCGCAAGAAATAGCAAAAAGCCAGCGATTAAACTTGGTTTTGAGGTTATTAATCCGGGTGTTAATAATTCCTTGAAAGAAGGCTCTGTTATACCAATTACAAATGGAATAACTATAGGAAGAAAGCCAGATAATACGCTTATATTATCTGATGAATTTGTGTCTGGAAATCACGTAAAAGTAACTATAAAGGATGAGGAATGTTATATAGAAGATTTAAATAGCACAAATGGAACATATGTTAATAATGAAAGAATAAAAGGAAAAGTTTTGCTTGAAACTGAAGATGAGGTTAAAATTGGTACTGTTTTATTTAAACTTTTAGGATAAGGGAGTGTGCCATTTTTGGTATATAATAATGATAAAAATGAAAGATTATTAATAATATTAACTTATGTGCTTTGTTTAACAGGGTGTTTTAATTTAGCCATTTTGAAACCTAATTTAGATTTTCAATGTTTTTTTATTTTGCTCGTTATAATTTTAATCATTTCATTATCGCTTTTTATACTAAAGAGATATTTTTCTACTGGAGATAAGTTTATATTTATTTTATCTTGTATTTTGTCATTAACTGGAATAATAATGATATATAGATTAGAACCTGACTCTGCACTAAAACAATTAATTTGGTTTTCTGTTGGAGTAACAGGATTTATTTTTATAGTGATGTTTTTGCAAAATATTAAAAAATATTCAAAATTAAAATATTTATTTCTAGTTTTAACCTTTATATTTACACCACTTGCTTTAATTTTTGGAGAATCTACATTAGGGGCTAAAAATTGGATCGAGATAGGTTCAATTAGCTTTCAACCATCTGAAATGGGCAAGCTTTTTTTAGTTGCATATTTAGGAGCAGCTTTAAAAGATTATAAAGACAGAAAAGATTTAATACAGCCAGCTATAGCGGTAATGATGTTTTTGATAATTATGGTTTTGCAAACTGATTTAGGAACAGCTTTAATTGTATTTGCAGTGAGCATCACAATGCTTTATATTGCAACTTCAAAATTCAAATATATTTTAATATGCTTAATGTTGTTTTCTCTAGGAGCAGTAATAAGCTATTATATTTTTGGTCATGTTAGAATTAGAGTTGAGATTTGGCTTAATCCTCTAGTGGATCCTAATGATAAATCATTTCAAATAGTTCAATCACTAATCGCAATTGCATCTGGTGGGCTTTTTGGAAAAGGCTTAGGCCATGGTTATCCTGGCCTTATACCTATTAACACTTCCGATTTTATTTTTTCTGCTATTTGTGAAGAAATGGGTATTTTAACAGGCATTGCAATAATTATAATTAATTTTATGCTATTTTATAGATGTATGAGGAATGCAGTTTATGTAAAAGACATGTTCTCTAGACTTTTAGTGGTAGGTTATTCTAGCATGCTTGCAGTACAGGTATTTATAATAGTTGGAGGGGTTACCAATATGATACCACTAACAGGAGTTACATTACCTTTTGTAAGTTATGGAGGAACTTCTATGATATATTCCTTTTTATCCATTGGAATAATTCAGAAAATTTCTGAGGAGGATAAAGTATGAGTATAAAAAAAACGAAAGATAAAAAACAAGATAATATATATATAAATGTTACAAAGGTAATGATGTTATATTTAATTTTATTTTTAATTTTAATATCATTTATAGCAAATTTTAAGCTATTTAAAAGTGAAAATTGGGTAAATAGTCAGTATAATCAGAGAGATGCCATTAAACGAAATGAAGTTTTAAGAGGAAGCATTTTTGATAGAAATGGCGAGATGCTAGCATATTCAGAAAGAGAAGGGCAAAGCCAAACAAGGATATACACTAAAGGTGAAGTTCTTGCTCCGCTTCTTGGATATGTGAATCCACAATATAATGTGGCAGGGCTTGAGCAATCTTTAGATGAGAGATTAAATACAATGCCTGTACAAAGCACAATTAAAAAAATGTTTGGTATAGATAAGGAAGAAAAAAAAGGAAACGATGTCACATTGACAGTTGATACAAGACTTCAAGAGTTTGCATATGATTTGTTTGGAGACAGAAAGGGAGCTATTGTAGTTTTAGATTGTAAAACAGGAGAAATATTAGCTGATGTTTCCAAGCCATCTTATGATGTGAATAGTTTAAATTCCATTTGGGATCAAATTGTAAATGATGAAAATGCACCGCTTTTAGATAGAGGTACTAATGGTTTATATGCTCCAGGGTCAACATTTAAAATAATTACATTAGCTTGTGCTTTAACCAATATTCCAGATGTATCATATGAAACTTTTGAAGATGATGGAGCTATCTTATTTCAAGATGGGAATAAATTGCCAAACGCAGGATGGGTAGCTTTTGGAAATATTGATTTAAAAAGAGCCTTTGCTGTTTCAAGCAATGTAGTATTTGGAGGACTTGGAATTGATGTTGGTGCAGAGAGGCTTAAACAAGAAGCTGAACTTTTTAATTATAATAAAATTATTAAGTCAAATGACCTTAACATAGCAAAGGCAAATTTCCCTACTTTAAATGATGAGGAAAAGGGAAAGGTAGCTCAAAGCGCAATTGGGCAAGGTGAAGTAGTTGTAAGTCCATTACAAATTGCTTTAACTGCTAGTGTAATTGCAAATAATGGAGTTATGCCACAGGTTCAAATTGTTAAAGATAACAATTCAAATTCATCTTCTCAAACTGTTTTACCAGAAAATATTGCATTAGAGATAAAAGATATGATGAGAGAAGTTATGATATCAGGAACTGGAGCAGGTATGGATAGGTATGATATTGGAATATGTGGGAAGACAGGAACTGCTGAGGTAGAGGACAGTGATGGAAAGCACTTAAATTCATTATTTGCAGGATTTTCAAGCTATGACAATCCAAGATACGCAATAGCAGTTGTTGTTGAAAATGGTGAAAGTGGAATAGCTACATCTATTGCAATCGAGGTTTTAAATCAAGCGATGAATTTAGAATAATTTTCTAAAAATAAATAAAAATGTTAAACATATTTTTCTCTTATACTTAAGTGTGGTAATATAATTATATTGATAATACTCAAAGATTATGTAATATTGAATTTAGCGCATAAGAACTATTTTAAATTGGCTTTTATATTAAAGTTATAATTTTGTATGGAGTGAGATATTTTGTTTAATATTCAAGAAGAATTAAAAAAACTTCCTCAATCACCAGGAATCTATATGATGAGAAATAGTGCTCAAGAAGTAATTTACGTTGGAAAGGCTAAGAATTTAAAAAATAGAGTGCATTCATATTTTACGCCTTCAAGCCAAAAAACTTCTGAAAAAGTAAGAAATATGGTGAAGCATATTGAGGAATTTGAATATATAATCACGGATTCTGAGAAAGAGGCTTTGCTTTTAGAATGTAATTTAATTAAAAAGTATAGGCCTAAATATAATATTTTATTAAAAGATGATAAAAGTTATCCATATATAAAAATAACTACAAATGAAGATTTTCCTAGACTTATATTTACTAGAAATGTTGCAAAAGACGGTTGCGAGTATTATGGACCATTTAGCGAAGTTAGAGCAGTATATGAAACATTAACATTATTGCGTAAATTATATCCAATAAGAACATGTAAAAGATATATTAGCGCTAAAGGCGAAAAGGTGCGTCCTTGTTTGAATTATCAAATAGGACTTTGCAAGGCTCCTTGTGCTGGGATTATAACAAAAGAAGAATACTATAAATATATTCAAGAAGCGATTAATTTGCTCATGGGAAAAAACAAAAACATATTAGAAAGCTTAAATGAACAGATGTTAAAGGAATCTGAGATTTTAAATTATGAATTAGCTGCAAAGCTAAGGGATAAAATAATAGCAGTAAAGAAAATAATGGAAAGACAAAAGATGATTTCAGGGTCACCAGATGACGAGGATTTTATAAATATATTTTCTGACGAAAATGATAGCTGTATACAGGTATTCTTTTCTAGAGAAGGAAAAATAGTTGGAAGAGACCACTTCATTATTGAGAATACATCGGAATTGCAAATAGGTGAAATTATTACATCATTTTTTAAACAATTTTATGGTGGCACTGCATATATTCCAAAAATTATATATATTCCATGTGACATAGATGAAATTGATTTATTTACTCAAATATTGACTGCTAAAAGAGAAAATAAAGTTTCAATAAAAATTCCTATAAAGGGCGAAAAGAAAAATGTTTTAGAATTTGTTTATAACAATGCTAAAATAACTATGGAAAAGTTTAAGACAAAATTAATAGGAGATAAAGAAATAAATTTAAAATCTTTAGAAGAGATTGCTGAACTATTGCAACTTGACAATATACCTAATAGAATTGAAGCTTTTGACATTTCAAATATTCAAGGAGTTGATTCAGTAGGTAGTTTAGTTGTGTTCGAAGGTGGCAAAAATAAGAATAGCGATTATAGAAGATTTAAGATAAATGAAAAAATTGGCAATAATGATTATGAGAGTATGAGAGAAATTATTACACGTAGGTTTAAACACGGCTTAGATGAAATAAAAAAGATACAAAAAAATATATTGGAATATAGCCAAGGTAAATTCTCTGTATTTCCTGATCTAATAATGATGGATGGTGGCAAAGGTCAAGTAAATGTAGCCATTGAAGTTTTAAATGAACTTAATATTGAAATCCCTGTCTGTGGAATGGTTAAGGACGATAAACATGAAACAAGGGGTATAATATATAATAATAAAGAGATTAATATTAATGGATATATCAATGCTATCAATTTAGTCACAAGAATTCAAGATGAAGTTCATAGATTTGCTATATCGTATCACAGAACTTTAAGGGATAAAAAAATATTACATTCAATATTAGAAGACATACCATTCATTGGTGAAAATAGAAGAAAACAGCTTTTGATAAAGTTTGGTAGTGTGGATAATATTAGAAAAGCATCTTTAGAAGAATTAATGCAAACTAAATCTATTGATAAAAAAGCTGCAAATAGTATAATAGAATTTTTTAAAGGAAAGGAAGAAATATAACATTGAACTATGTTATTGACACGCATACTCATACAATTGCATCTGGGCATGCCTATAGTACTATTGAAGAAAACTTTAAAGTTGGACGTAAAAAAGGTTTAGAGGTAATTGCTATTACTGATCATGGTCCAAAGATGCCTGGCTCATGCCATGAATTTTATTTTGGGAATATTATTACACTTCCAAGATATATTTTAGATATTTTGGCTTTAAGAGGAGTAGAATTAAATATAATTAATGCTAATGGTGAAATAGATTTAAATGAAAATAAGCTTAAAAAATTAGATATTGTTATTGCTAGTTTACATGAAATTTGTATGACGCCAGGAGATATAGATCAAAACACTGATACCCTTTTAAAAGTAATGGAAAATAATTATATAGATATTTTAGGACATTTAGGAAACCCGGCATATCCAATTCATAAAGAAATAATTATAAAAGCTGCAAAAGAAAAAAATAAGATTATTGAGATCAATAATGGTTCATTTATCTCAAGAAGAGGGAGTGAAGAAAACTGCAAGGAACTAATAAAGCTATGCATTAAATATGAAGTAAAAATGACAGTTTCTTCTGATGCGCATTTTTCATGTCAAATTGGTGAATTTAAAAAATCAATTGAAATGATAGACTCGCTTAATGTACCACAACATTTAATAATGAATATAAATAGAAATAGGATAATAGATCATTTAATAGCAAAAGGCAAATTAAATGATTTAAGATAGTGTTAGTAAGGAGAAATTTATGGATAAAGTTAATGCTTTTAATTTGCTTAAAAATATAGTAGGAGATCAAAATTGCTTTAAAGATATTTGTTTAGGTAACTACACAACCTTTAAAATAGGAGGTCCAGCAGACATTTTTATTACACCTGATAATTATGAAAGTGTAGCTGAGGTAGTTAGATTTGCTAAAAAGCATGAAATACCATTTTTTTATTTAGGAAATGGATCAAATGTATTAGTAAAGGATAAAGGATATAGAGGTATTATAATTAATTTTTCAAAATTAAACAAAATTTCTTTACAAGGAAATAGTATAATTGCTCAAAGTGGCGCTTTATTGAAAGATGTTTCCAATTTTGCATTAGAGAATTCTCTTACTGGGCTTGAATTTGCATGTGGCATTCCAGGAACTGTAGGAGGAGCATCTGCAATGAATGCTGGAGCTTACAATGGCGAAATGAAAAATGTCATTGAAAATATATT
This sequence comes from Clostridiaceae bacterium, assembly GCA_031549885.1. Lineage (GTDB taxonomy): Bacteria > Bacillota > Clostridia > Clostridiales > Clostridiaceae > WQUF01. Next base: position 11,207 of record JAVBPD010000022.1, on the reverse strand, counting down.
GATGGTCAATGGACATGATGAAATTCGCAGAGTAAGCATTGATGAAATGGGCTTTGGGTATAGAAAGAGTTTGCTCCTACAAGAAAATTATGCAGCTTTAGAAGTGTGCTATAAATTGCAACTTGGTGATTATAATACTATAAAGGGCAGAATAGATGAATTAACTAGATGGAGAACTGAAAAGCAACCTTTAGAGTATCCATCTGCAGGAAGTACTTTTAAAAGACCTGAGGGGCATTTTACAGGTAAATTAATTCAAGATGCTGGTCTCAAAGGCTATTGTTTAGGAGGTGCCCAAGTTTCTCCTAAGCATGCTGGTTTTGTAATTAATAATAATAAAGCTACAGCTGAAGAAGTAATTGAATTAATATATTTTATAAAAAAGAGCATAAAGGAAAAATATAATGTTGAACTCAGCCCAGAGGTTAGGATAATAGGAGAATAATTTTACCAAAATTTTCTTTCAAGTATGTTTATAAATTATTTATAAGCATACTTTTTATTTTTTATAATTTATTATATACTAATAATATAGTTTAAAGGAGAATCAAAATGAGATTTGTTATTGTAACAGGATTGTCAGGAGCAGGTAAAACTCAAGCTTTAAGATGTTTTGAAGATCTAGGATATTTTTGTATTGATAATTTTCCACCAACATTAGTTGCTAAATTTGCTGAGATATGCTTTCATAACAATGGAGAAATGAATAAAATAGCTTTAGTTATGGATACAAGGTCTGGGATTTTTTTTGAGGATTTTTATGATGCATTAGATTTTTTAAAGGAACAATCATATCAATATGAGGTCCTATATTTAGAAGCAGAAGACGATATATTGGTTAAAAGGTTTAAAGAATCAAAAAGAAACCATCCTCTATCACAAGATGGAAGGATAATAGATGGCATTTCAAAAGAAAGGGAAATACTTGCTAAAGTAATAGGGAAAGATGATAATTTAATTAGAGTAGATACTTCAAACACATCAATTTGGGATTTAAGACAACAAATAATAGAATTATTTGACAACAATTTAAATGAAAAACAATTTAAAGTTACAATAATATCCTTTGGATTTAAAAATGGAATTCCATCAGATTCTGATTTGGTTTTTGATGTAAGATTTCTTCCGAATCCGTTTTATGTAAAAGAACTTAAGAGCTTATCAGGAAATGATGAAGAGGTTAGAAAATATTTAGAAGGCTTTAAAGAAAACAAAGTTTTCTTTATTAAATTAAAAGATCTTCTGAAATTTTTAATACCAAATTATATAAAAGAAGGAAAGAGCCATTTGATCATTTCAATTGGTTGCACTGGAGGAAGGCATAGATCGGTGTCTATTGCTAATAAGCTACATGAAGAATTAAAACAAGATGGTTATTTCGTTTCATTGCTTCACAGAGATATTGACATTAATAAGTAATTTTTTTAAATTAAAATACATATAGATTATATGTTATATTAAAATATAAAGGTAGTGATGAAATGCAACTTAAAGAAACTAAAAATAAAATGGATAACAATTCATTTCATACTAATAATAAAGACGAGATTCTTCTCTTAAAAGGACCTAAAATAGTAGCAATTGGAGGAGGAACTGGTCTTTCTACAATGCTAAGAGGCCTAAAATATTTCACCGCAAATATAACAGCTATCGTGACAGTTGGAGATGATGGAGGAGGTTCTGGAGTATTAAGACAAGATTTAGGAATGCTTCCTCCTGGAGATATACGAAATTGCATATTAGCTCTAGCAAATACAGAGCCAATTATGGAAAATTTAATTAGATATAGATTTACAGATGGAACTTTAAAGGGGCAAAATTTTGGAAACCTTCTTTTAGCAGCATTAACAGGAATTTATGGCGAATTTGAAATAGCAGTTCAAAAAATGAGCGATGTATTAGCTGTTAGAGGAAAGGTTTTGCCAGTTACTATAGATGATATGGTTCTTAAAGCTAAGCTTGAAAATGGAAATACAATAGTAGGAGAATCAAACATACCAGAAGCTTCTTTAGAACAAAATTCTCAAATAGACAGAGTGTATATAAACCCAGAAGATTGCAAAGCTTTAGATGAAGCAATTGTAGCAATAAAAAAGGCAGATTCTATTATAATTGGACCAGGTAGCTTATATACAAGTGTTATACCAAATTTATTAGTTAAAGATATTTTAAACGCTATAAAAGAAGCAAAATCGCCTAAGATATATGTATGCAATATAATGACTCAACCTGGGGAAACAGATTTATATACTGTTAAATCTCATTTAAATGCTATTAACAAACATGTTGACGGAAATATTTTTGATTATGTTATAGTAAATAATAATGAAGATTTGTCATTAGATCTTGAGAAGAAATATTTAGATGGAAACTCAAATCTGGTAAAATATGATAAAGATCAAATGAATTTGCTTGGAATAAAGATAATTGAAGAAGACCTTATAAAAGTAAATTCAAACGGTTATGTTAGACACAACGAGTACAAGCTTTCAACATTAATAATAAAAACAATTATGAAAGAAGTTTTAATGTTTAGCGATAGTAAGATAAGCCACTATTTGCACTTATCTGAGAAGTTAAGAAATAAGGAGATATAATAAATGTCTTTTTCAATGGAAGTTAAAAATGAAATATGTAGAGATATTGAACAAATTACTTATGATCAATCTTTATGTATAATTTCTGCAATGATGAAGATTGCAGGATCTATTAATCTTTTAGGAAATGATAAACTTGCATTTTCTATATCTACAGAAAATGCTGCTATAGCAGGTTTTTTATTTAAATTAATGAAAAAATTTTTTAATATTACTTGCGAAATTTTAGTTAGAAAAAGCTCTACTTTAAAGAAAAATAATATATATGTGATTAAAAGTAAAGAATCAGCAGATGTAATAGATTTTCTCAAGAAGATAAACATTCTTGACTCAAAAGACAGTTCTTTAAATATAAAATATACAATTCCAAGCATTGTATATAGCTCAAAGGAATTAAAAAGACAATATATTAAAGGTGCTTTTTTAGGAGGAGGGAGTTTGTCAAATCCTGAAAAAGCATACCATCTAGAATTTGTATGTGAAAATGAAGAATTTGCTGAAGTCTTATCTAGTTTAGTAAACTCATTTAATATTAATTCAAAAATAATAACAAGAAAAAAGAATTATATTGTATATATAAAAGAATCTGAACAAATTATAGATATTTTAAACATTATTCATGCACATCATGCGCTTTTAACGCTTGAAAATATAAGAATTTTAAAGGATATGAGGAATAATGTAAATAGAATTGTAAATTGTGAGACAGCTAATTTAACTAAAACTGTTGACTCATCTTTTAGACATATTGAAAATATAAAACTTATAAAGAAAGAAATTGGACTTAATAGAATTCCTAAATTATTATCTGATGTTGCAAAAGTTAGGTTATTATATCCAGATGAATCCTTAAAAGAAATCGGAAATAGATTAGAGCCTCCACTTGGAAAATCAGGGGTAAATCATAGATTAAGAAAATTAGATAAAATTGCTGGAGAAATTAAGAAAAATGATGATTGATTATTAAGGATACTGAAACAAATCAGCACCCTTATTTATTTTTTTGCTTTTTAATTTTATTTTTAGGCTTCTTTTTCTTTTTTGAACCTCTATTTGTGGAATAAATAAGTAGAAAAAATGTATATGCTCCAAACCATATAGATAGAGGTATAAAAAAAATGCTATTTATTTTAATAGACCACCTTGAGTCTAAAAAGTTGTATATCCAGCTGGTTATATTTACTCCCATGCCATACATACCATATATAAGAAAAATAGTAGACATTATAATGTAAAAAATAGAAAACTTACTTGTAAAAATTTTTTTGCGATCTATGTTTTTATTGCCAAAGGACATAATAAAAAGAGTAAAATCTTTTCTAATATTTGATGTCTTCATTAAATTGGAAAGAATAAAATATCCATCTGAAAGGAAAAATGGAATTAAGTTTATAATTATTACAATTAAGTTTGAGTAGGCAATTAGTTTTAAAACATTTAATGAAAAAATATTGCCAATAATTATAGAAACCATCATAAAAAAAGAATTCCATATTACTCCTGCAGATAATATCCAAATCCTTTCCTCTCTTTTTACAAAATATATTCCCGGTATTACAACATATATAATTGGATATATGAGCATATATAGGGAAAATTTTAATTTGTTTGGGTGAAGATTATGTTTTATAGCCACAATCATATGCGATAGTTCATGTGTGATTATTGTAGGTATTATATATAAAAGGGTTAATATTATATTTTCAATTGTAGAAGTATTGTTTACTTGAAACATTGTTTTAATATCTACAACACCAGCAATAATTAATCCTAATAAAACAGAAAAGACAAATAAATATGCAACTTTAAAAAATACTAGCAAATTTGGCACGATTTCTTTAATATTAGAGCAAAATTTGCTTATATTTATTTGAAATAAATTTATGGAGAAAATATTTAAGTCGCTTTTCTTTTTTATTTCATAATTTTTTATAAGCCCATATTGACCAAGCATCGTAAAGAAGCTTCTATATGAAGAAAGTGCATAAATTGAGCTTAAAGTTCTATCTATTTCATCTATGGTTTTTTCTCCATCAGTTACATTTATCAGGGTTTTCATAAATTCAAGTTTATTTTTATCAATTTTTAAATAATTATCGCTTTCAATAGTTCCTACACAATATATCTCTGGTGTAGTATTTTCAAAAAGCAATGAAATTCTTATATCATCATAAAACTTTGGTTTAAAATCTCCAGAGAGTATTTCTGTAGAATCATCTACAGTTTGAGCATTAATAGCATTTAAATTTGAATCATTATTTGCTAGAATTTTATTAAACAACTTTTTGTATTTTCCTCCATTTAATGGTAAATTTGGGATAAACCTTCATATAAGTTTGTGAAGAATTCTTCTTCCATATCTATAATATCTTGAAATATATTTATAAAATAAGTTGCTTTTCCCATTAGAGTTTCTTTTTCATCTGATAAATAATCTCCAAGTTTTCTCCACATAAGAGCAATTTTATTGCATTTAATGGAATATTTATTGAAAAATTCAATATCTGTAAACAAGAACAGCCTTTTTAAAAATTCAGTATATATATCCCTGTAAAATGAATTTGAACTTTCTGAATTTTTAATTTGCATGCCAAAGCTCATCAAACTTGAATTAAGCAATTTTTTTAAATTATCGTTTAAGCTATTTGTTTGAAATTCATTATATGTTTTATTAAACTCCTCATAGAAATTTTTCATGCCGTTTATTCCAGTATCATATAATCTTGATTTCATGTTTATACATACGGATTTTATTGAGCTATAGTAAGCATTTAAAGTTATATAGTTTTTATAACTTGAAAAATCTAGATCGTACCATTTGTTCTTTGGCAAAAAAGTACATAAAATAGAATTTCTTGCCTTTTCTAATTTTTTCGCATCAATCCAAATTGGATCGTCAGAAATATTATCAGTAACAGCAAATTTATCTTCTATTTCATCATAGCCAATAACTACAATAGAGTGTATTCCATCTGCATAGCAGCATGTATCAGGAATATAATCTAACAAATTTCTATCCACATCAATAATTGTGGGAATTTGTTTTTCTATTCTATTTATCAATATCATTTTTGCCTTGTAAATGTTTGTCTCTTCATGCTCAACTATATTTATGCCTAAGCTTTTACACAATATCTGCTCAGTTTCTAAATTTCTTCCAATAATTGTAGTTATAGAAGTGTTAGGATAACTATCTAACCATTTAAAAATTATGCCTTCGCCTAATCCGAAGCATATTTTTGTGCTTATATTTGCATTATTAAATTCAAAAACGTCTCTGAAAGCTTGAAGTCTACTGTCGCCGCCGATTCTTTTGTGATTAAAATTACTTATCTTTAGCAAATTATCCCACCTCTTTAAATAAATTGTAAGCTTTACTGGGATTTTGATATGATTTTATCATATCAAAAATTATATGTACATATCGTATTAATTCATGAAATATAAAAAATATGATTTTAAAGTAGTATATTAAATGTTATAATAAATCAAACTATTGTTTGGTTGGAGGAAATATGAATAACTTTAAAATTAAATCAGATTATAAGCCAATGGGAGACCAAATTTTTGCTATTGATAAACTAGTTGATGGTTTAAATTCTAAACTTAAGGCTCAGACTCTATTAGGAGTAACAGGGTCAGGAAAAACTTTTACCATGGCAAATATAATAGAAAAAGTTCAAAGACCAACTCTGGTAATAGCACATAATAAAACATTAGCTGCACAATTGTGTAGTGAATTTAAAGAATTTTTTCCAGACAGTGCAGTCGGGTACTTTGTATCTTATTATGACTATTATCAGCCTGAAGCATACATACCCCATACTGATACTTATATTGAAAAAGATTCTGCTATAAATGATGAAATTGATAGATTAAGGCACTCTGCAACAGCTTCTCTTTTTGAGAGAAGAGATGTTATAATTGTTGCATCAGTTTCTTGTATATATGGGCTAGGAAACCCAGTTGACTATAAAAACTTAACGCTTTCATTAAGAGAAGGAATGACAAAATCTCGTGATGAGATAATTAAAAAATTAGTTGAAATGCAATATGAAAGAAATGATATAAATTTTATAAGAGGCGCATTTAGAGTTAGAGGGGATATTTTAGATATAATGCCTGCTAATGAAAGCAATGTTGGAATTAAAATAGAATTTTTTGGAGACGATATAGAGAGGATTAGAGAGTTTAATTCTGTAACAGGAGAAATATTATCAAGGAGAAACCATGTTTGGATATTTCCAAGGTCTCACTATGCAACATCTTATGAAAAGGTTGAAATGGCAATAAATCAAATAGAAGATGAACTTGAAAAAAGAGTTAAAGATTTAGTTTGTAACGATAAATTGCTAGAGGCACAAAGGTTAAAACAAAGAACTAATTATGATATAGAAATGATCAGAGAAATGGGCTATTGCTCAGGAATAGAAAATTACTCAAGAATTTTTGATGGGAGAGCTCAAGGCACGCCACCGCACACTCTATTTGATTACTTTCCTGAAGATTTATTAATTTTTATAGATGAAAGCCATGTTACCCTTCCTCAACTAAGAGCTATGTATTCAGGGGACAGGTCTAGAAAGCAAAGCTTAGTTGATTATGGCTTTAGACTTCCTTCTGCTTTTGACAATAGACCATTAAAATTTGAAGAATTTGAAAAAAAAATAAATCAAATAATATTTGTAAGCGCTACTCCAGCAGAATATGAATTTTCACATTCAAAGCAAGTAGCAGAGCAGATAATAAGGCCAACTGGTCTAATAGATCCTGAAATTATTATAAAACCAATTGCAGGTCAGGTAGATGATCTTTATACAAATATAAATAATACTGTTGCAAAAGGGTTTAGAGTTTTGGTGACTACTCTTACAAAAAAAATGTCAGAAAGTTTAACTGATTATTTTAAGGATATGGGAGTAAAAGTGAAATACCTTCATTCTGAAATTGATACTATTGAAAGGATGAAAATAATAAGAGACTTAAGATTAGGAGAATTTGATGTATTAATAGGTATAAACTTGTTAAGGGAAGGCCTTGATATACCAGAAGTTGCACTTGTAGCTATTCTTGATGCAGATAAAGAGGGGTTTTTAAGGTCTGAAACATCCTTAATTCAAACTATAGGAAGAGCAGCTAGAAATTCTGAATCAAAAGTAATAATGTATGCAGATGTTGTTACAAATTCAATGAATAGAGCTATAAAGGAAACTAATAGAAGGCGTGAAAAGCAGCTAGAATATAATAAGATTAATAATATAACACCTAAATCCATAATAAAAGACGTTAGAGCAATAATAGATGGTACTCAAGTTGCAGAGGACGATATAGAATACTCAGCAAACAATGATACTGAAGATGATTTATTAACAGTGGAAAGCTTAATTATAAGATATGAAAAAGATATGAAGGAAGCTGCTTTAAATTTAGAATTTGAAAAGGCAGCTAAATTAAGAGATACAATAAAAAAATTAAAAGAAACCATTTTATAGTTAAGTATTCACTTATTATTATTTATATGTTAGAATTTAAATCATAGCTATGGTGAATGAAAGGGTGTAAAATAGATGAAAATAGTGTTAACAGTTCTTCTTGTTGCGGTATCTTTAGCTTTATTGGTAGTAGTTTTAATGCAACCTAGTAAAAGTAGCGGATTGACTTTATTTACAGGAGTAAAAGATACATTCTATACAAAAAATAAAGGCAGAACCAGAGAAGCTTTGTTGTGGAAATTGACTATTGTTTTAGCAATTATCTGGGGAATTTTATGTGGTGCAATGTCTTTTGTATAAAAAAATATAAATAGAGTGATGTGTAATTAAAGTGTACACATCTTTTATTTTTTTGTAAAATTTGGTAATAAATAAAACAAATATGCAAATACTACATTATAACAAATCTAAAGATACTAAAATGGAGGAAAATATGAAATATTTAAGAAGAAAAATATTATTTTTGTTAACTGCCTTAGTATTTAGTAACGTTATAATTAGTAGAAGTGTTTTAGCATTGAATTCAGATTTTATAATATATAAAAATTCTGTTCAATGTACACCATTAAATGTTATTGATGATTATAATCCAACTGAAGAAGGATTGGGATTTTTAAAAAACCGCATTGATGTTTCACCACTTGATATGATAGCAAATTACGATGGAACGTATACATTGTGTATTGACCCTGAAAATGAGGAATATATTTATATATATGAGTATGATAAGGATAAGAATTGTTATAAAAATTTTAAGATAGAAAAAGTGCTTCCTAAATATGGTTCTATGGTTAAAGATTTTAATAATAATTACTATATTTTTTTTGGTTTAGATATTAAAGCAAAATATGATAAAATAACGAAGAACATGGCATTGGTAAAGTATAATTCTGAAGGAGAAAAAATTGCAGAATGTTTTTTTAATGAACCATCAAACAATGGAACTGGGGTAAAAAAACCATTGCTATATGATTCAGAAATGAAAATTTGCGGCAATGACCTTTTAATTTATTTTGGATGTGAAATGTATGCAGGAAAAGATAATGTAAATCATAAAGGTTCATATGCTGCAATGTTTGATATTTCTAACTTTACAAACATTACTAAAAATACTGGAATTGAAAATTTATTTGCACAAAATAGCTATGATAGATCAATTTTATCTGAACCTGATGGGTTTGTAATAGTTGATAGGGTAGCATCATATCCTAGATCTTTTAAAATATCAAAATTTTCAAATAGAATTTTAAAATCAACAGATACTTTTACTTTTAAAGGAGATACAAAAAATGACAACACATACAGCGAGCTTGGTGGAATAGCTAAAACTCCTGAAGGATATCTTATTTGTGGTACATATGAAAACAATGCTGAGGACATATTTAAAATTCATTCAGCTCCAAGAAATATATTTGTTCAAAAAATAAGCAATGATTTGTCTATAAAGCAAGAGCCAATTTTTATAACAAATTACTTAGATAAATCCATTGAGAACGCTGTAAATTTAAAGTTTATACAAGTAGAGTCAAATAAAAATATTATACTTTGGGAAGTCAAAGGAGAAAATGGTAGTTACAATGGGACTTATATGGCCACAATTAATGATGATGGTTTAATTCAAGGTAACATTAAGAGGCTTAATGACTGCAGGCTAAATATGTATGATGATGTTGCTTATAATCCCATTAATAATAAGATCTGTTGGGCAATTAATGGTCAAGGCAATAAGGTTTTGATCTATGAACTGGATTTAAATGAAAGAGACTTAAGCAATAATTTATTAAGTGAAATAAAATTAAATAAACATTCTATGACACTTCAAGTTGGGGCATCTGAAATATTGTATGCTACTATCGATAATGAAGAAACATCAAATAAAAATGTTACATATAAATCTAGCAATGAATCTATTGCAACAGTTGATGACGAGGGAAGGGTTAAAGGGTTAAACGTTGGCAAGGCAAATATTTTAGTTACAATAGAAGATGGAAATAAAATTACGACTAGTAACTGTGAAGTTGAAGTAACCATGTCAAATGTTAATTTTGAAAAGAGGGTTATAGAGCTTTGCAATATTGAAAGAAAAAACCGAGGTATTGAACCGCTTATAGAGGATGAACAGCTAATGAATATAGCTAGAATAAAGTCACAGAATATGATAGATGAAAATTACTTTGGCCATGTTTCACCAACATATGGTGACTCGTTTAATATGATGCTTAATTTTGGAGTAAAATTTATATTTGCAGCAGAAAATATAGCAGAAGGCAGAATTTCTCCAGAAGAGGTTGTAGATCTATGGATGAAGTCAGATATTCATAGGGCAAATATTATAAATAAAAAATTTACTAATGTAGGTGTGGGTACAGCTGTAGATAAAAATGGAATAATAATTTGGACACAGGAATTTGTAAAGCCAAGACCTTAATTATAAAATAATTAGAGTTAGTGTTTCATTAACTCTAATTTTTATTTATTTTATTTTTCATCAGCTCAAGGAGTTTCATAAGAGTTTTTCACAACTGTTTTACCTTATTCTTGGCGATTTTATTATATTTTACACTTTTCTTGCAATAAAAAATACACCAATAACTCCATCTGCACTGTTGTCGAAAAATGGAGTAAACTTTTTTAGTTCTAAAACCAAGGCCTTATGAATATATTTATAAGTTGCCTTTAAATTAGAACCATTATTTGTTTTTCAAAGGTCATTAAACTTTTAAAACTTCACTTAATTCTCTTGAACATACTTTTTCAATGATTTCTTTATTTAAGAAATTATGCTTAACGTAAAATTTCATGTGCTCTTCATCTAGTTTAACTTTAACCATACTTTTTAATCTTTTCTCATTATATTTATCTGAAAAATTAGTATAGATGTAGTCCTTAAAATCAAATATTACACCAAAAAATTTCTCTAAAACTTCTTTGTTTAATTCGATATTTATACTTGTATTAAAAGGTACAAAATCTTTTATAAATTCAATTTTGTTCTTTATCTCATTTAATGAAGCACTTCCATTTCTAGTTAATACTTTTAATTTATGGGTTGCATTTATATCCTCAAGTGATACATTTTCTAATATATAAAGCTGATTTTTATGGCTTAATTTAGATA
>JAVBPD010000078.1:0-34814 GCA_031549885.1 Clostridiaceae bacterium | reverse complement strand
ATTTTTTTTAGAAGAATTTAATGATGATATAAATATTATTCTTTTTAATTCTGGAAATTATTTATATGCATCTATTCCTAAAATTTTAAATGATCTTAGAATTAAATATGCTTTTTTTGAAGAAAAAAATATTGTAAATGTAAAAAGAATATTTACTTGGATTGGTATTAATAAGGATAAAGTAAATTGTGGGATTTATAGAGATGTTAATGATAATATTAGCTTTAAAAACATTTTAAACATTCACGAAGTTGAAAAACAAGAAGATAAAAATATTCCATTGATTTCATGTTTTTCAAGCTATGAACTTGACAAATTAAAGTTAGAAACTTTAATTGATGTTTCTAATTCCATAACTTTAACTCCAGTTATTAATTTATATACTTTTAAAGAGGAAAGCGAGAATATAAAAAGTATATTAAGTGATGAATTAAATTGTTTTAAATGCTTTGGAGATCTTAATTCGCATGATTATAATACAAATAATGTAAAATCAGAAACTGAGGTATTAGTTCAATCTGCTGAAGTTTGGAGTGTTTTTGATTATTTGCAAGGAAATGAATATGATATTGAAACTTTAAATAATTGTTGGCTCAATATGGATGATGAAGATTATATAAAAAAAATGACAGAAGGTGTTTTGTGCGATATAAGGGATAAAATATGCCAAAATATAACATCACCTTATTATACAATAGTAGTTTTTAATAATGTTAGTTTTTTAAGAGATGAAGTTGTAGAATTTAATTATTATGGTAATTTTTCAGAAAAGGTTATTAAAGATGGACATGGAAATTTGATACCTCATCAAATAAGTAAGGATAGAGAAAAAATATTTTTTTTAGCACATAATTTACCGCCTTTTGGTTATAAATGTTTTTATATTGTAGATGGAATAGGGGAAGAAGAAACTATATTTGAAGATAAATTGATTATTGAGAGCAATACTGTTAAACTGTGTTTTGATGAGAGTGGAAATATAATATCATTATTTGATAAAGTTAATGATAAGCAGCTTATATTACCTACTTGCAAATGTAATTATATAGAAGTTAGCGAAGAAAACCCATTAAATTCGAATAAAAAGACCAAGGTAGATTTTGAAATTGATCCTATAGAGATAATCGAATCAGGGACAGTTAAAAGCTCGATAAAAATTAGGAAAATACTTAATGATTCTTGTTTTGAACAAATTATATCCGTATATCATGATATATTAAAGGTGGATTTTAAAACTAAAATATATTTAAATGATTTTTATGATATTAAAGCTAAATTTGAATTTGATATAAATTCTCCTCGATATATAAGCGATATGCCTTTTGGTGTCTCCCATAAAACTGCTGGAAATTTAAATATTAATAGGAAAAAAAGCTGGATTTCAATATATGAGGATAACTATAAAATTCAAATTACAAATAATAAAAATTGTGATATGGAAGTTTTAGGGAATGCTGTAACTCTCACACTTGCTACAAGTAAAAGTCCATCTGTTATTGATGTTGACTATTCTCTATATTTAGAATTAAGCTATGGATATGAAAATATGGTTAAAAATGGTTATACAAATTTATCACCAATTCATATATGTGAAGTTGAATTTAATAAACCACAAGATCCTTTGCCATATATGATATCCATGGGGTGGATAGATAATGATAATGTAATTTTGCAAACTTTAAAAAAGGCAGAAAATAGCGATGAAATTGTTATAAGGGCATATGAAATAGATAATAAAGAAACTGAATGTATATTCAGCTTTTATAGGATAATTTATGATGTTTATGAGAGCGATATGTTAGAAAGGGAGATTAAGAAGCTTGAAAATGACGGAAATAAATTTAAATTTAATATAAAACCACATGAAATTAAAACATTTAAATTTAAAGTGCAAATATAGTTTGAACCTTAGGAAGTGTTAAATTGAATTTAAACATAGTTTTATTTGAACCAGAAATACCACAAAATACTGGAAACATTGCCCGTACCTGTGTATTAACATATAGCAAATTGCATTTAATAAAGCCACTTGGATTTGATATTTCTGAAAAAAGTGTGAAGAGAGCAGGACTTGATTATTGGAAATATTTAGACTTAGAAATACATGAAAGTTATGATGATTTTAAGAAAAAATACGGCAATAACAGGCTTTTTATATCAACTACCTATGGAAATAAATATTATCATGAGGTAAAATATGAAGAAAATGATTTCATTATGTTTGGAAGGGAATCTTCAGGACTTCCAAGTTACATTAAGGATGAAAACAAAGATAAATCCATAAGAATTCCAATGATAAAAACTACTACAAGATCATTAAATCTTTCCAACACAGTATCAATAGTCATATATGAGGCACTTAGACAAATAAATTTTATTAATATGAAATAGAGGAATAAAATGGAGAAAATTAAAATTATTACTGATTCAACTTGTGATCTTGGCCATGAAATTGTTAAAGAGTATGATATAGAAGTAGTACCACTTAATATATGTTTCGGCAATGAATGTTTTTTAGATACCATACAAATTAATTTAAAGCAGATGTTTGAAAAAATAAAATTAACATCTACAATGCCTAAAACATCTCAAGTAAACCCTCAAAAATTTATAGATGTATATAAAGGGTATCTAAATGAAGGGTTTAAAATTATATCAATGCATATATCATCAAATATGAGTGGTACATATAATTCTGCTCTTATTGCTAAAGATTATTTCAATAATGATAATAATATTCAGGTTATAGATTCAAATAATGTAACTGGAGGACTTGGGCTTTTAGTTATTGAAGCTGCAAAAAATATTAAAAATGGTTTTGGTTTTTCTGAAACATTAGATAAAGTTAAAAAATTAATTCCAAAAGTTAAAAATATAATTGTTTTAGATACTTTTGACAATTTAGTAAAAGGTGGAAGGTTAAATAAAGCAATTGGGATTATTGGAAATATTTTTGATATAAAACCAATACTTGAAATGAAAGATGGTATTCCTATACTTAAAGATAAAGTTCGAGGAGTAAAGAAAGCTACAAAGTACATTATGGATTTTATTGAGAGTATACAATCGGATAAACTATTGAATTTAATACTGATAGATTCTCTTAATTCTGATATGAAACATTTTGCAAAACAGAAATTAATTGAAAAGGGCATAAACTTTATTGAATCTACTATTGGTTGTACAGTTGGTACCCATGTAGGAGAAAAGGGTTGTGCTGTATTTTATATTGAAGATTAGATAATTTTTAATTATCTAATCTTTTTTAGTATAATAAATTTTATTAGGTTATTTAATATTATATATTTTTGAGATATATTTATAATAGGTTTTTTTAGGCATCATATTAGCAGTAAAAGTATTTAATTTAGATATAAAACCGCCACATATACAAACTACTTTATCTTTTTTTAAAGATTTAAGTGATTGATTAACAACTTGTTCTGGAGTTTCATATCGCCTAAAGTAATCTCCTTTTTGTCTTTCTTTGCTAATGCCTATTTTAGTTTGAAGATCTGTTTTAGTTAGATTAGGGCATAATGCTTGAAATTTAATATTAGTGTTTATTAAATCAAGATGTAAACACTCAGTAAATTGTTTAATATAAGCTTTAGAACCTGCATAAACTGTATGCTTTGGCGAAGCCATAAATGCGGAGCTAGAGGATACATTAATAATAGTGCCACTATTTCTTTCGATCATCTGTGGTAGCACAGCTTTAGTGAGCCTTGTTAAACATATTATATGAAGGTTAATCATCTTTTGAAAAAAACTATAATCTTCATCTTGAAATAATCGTACATTTCCCATACCGGCATTATTAATAAGAGTTTCAATATGGGTTTCTTTAATGAGAGATTCTAAATTTGAAACATTTTTATCAATAGAAAGGTCTGATATAATTACCTTTACATCAATTCCATATTTTTCTCTTAAATCATTTGCCGTTTCATTAATTATATTTTCTCTTTGACCAGTTATTATAAGTGGACATCCTTTTTTTCCATATTCACAAGCAAAAGCTTTTCCTATTCCACTCGTTGCTCCAGTTATTAAAGTGTAACCTTTATTAGTCATTCAATATCCTCCAATTTTAAAATAAAATGCAAGAAATCATTACATTTATTATGATAAATAAAAAGGAAAATTAAACACTTTATTCCTAAAAAGCAATACAGATCTTGTGAGAGGGTTTAAAAACTTATGAAATATGATTATAATAATTATAACTTCTTAAAAGAGAGTTGATATTATGAATTTAAATGTTTTAGTTGTGGATGATGAAAAAGAGATTGCTGATCTTGTGGAACTATATTTAAAAAACGAAGGATTTAATGTTTATAAATTTTATAAATCGCAAGAAGCATTGGATTGCATTGATAATATAAAGTTAGACTTAGCTATACTTGATTTAATGCTTCCAGAGATAGATGGTTTTACAATTTGTAAAAATATAAGAGAAAAATATAATTTTCCTATTATAATGCTCACTGCAAAGAATCAAGAAATTGATAAGATTACAGGTTTAACAATAGGAGCTGATGATTATATTACAAAGCCATTTCATCCTTTAGAATTAGTAGCTCGAGTTAAAGCACAGCTTAGGAGATATACTCGATATAATCAAAATGATAGCATAAAGGATGAAAATATTATTGAAATTTCTGGACTTATTGTTGATAATGAAAAACATGTTTGTAAGTTAAATGAAAAAAATTTATCTCTTACTCCTATAGAATTTTCAATACTCTGGCTTTTATGTTTAAACAAAGGAAAAGTTGTAAGTACAGAGAGGTTGTTTAATGAAGTTTGGGGAGAAAAATATTTTTCAAATACTAGTAATACTGTAATGGTGCATATTCGCCATCTTAGAGAAAAGATGGGAGATTCATCGGAAGCTCCAAAATATATTAAAACTGTATGGGGAGTTGGCTATAAAATTGACAAATAATTTTAAACTTTTAAAGAGAAAAATATTTATTTTTGCAATTTTAATTACATTAATAGCTATATTAATAGGATGGGTTATACAATATATATTTATTGATGGAATTTTTCAGGCTCCATTTGCAGAGTGGTTTGTAAATTTATGTGAAAACATGTTTCATTTAGGTAATAGACAGGCTCAAAGTATTTATCATTATCTTTTTACAAATCTTAAGCCTATTTGGCTTACAATAGGTTTATTAATAATATTGTTTATAGTTTTTTACAAATCCTTAACATATTTTACTAAATATCTTGATGAAGTGGTAAAGGGAGTTGATAAGCTTTTAGATGATTCTATACCTGAAATTGAACTTTCTTCTGAAATTGAATTTGTGGAAAAGAAGCTAAATTCAGTTAAAAGAGCTCTTGAAAAAAGATCTTATGATGCAAGGGAAGCTGAATCTAGAAAAAATGATTTGGTTGTTTATTTAGCTCATGATATTAGAACACCTTTAACTTCTATAATTGGATATTTGAGCTTGTTAAGTGAAGCTTCTGAAATGCCTACAGATCAGAGAAATAAATATATAAATATAACACTTGAAAAGGCAAATAGGCTTCAAATGCTTATAGACGAATTTTTTGAAATTACAAGATTTAATATTCAAGAGATAATTTTATATAAAGATAAGATAAATTTAAATCATATGTTAACGCAAATGGCAGAGGAATTTTATCCAACAGTGGAAGAAAGAAAAATAAAAATTCAGATTAACGTAGAAGAAGATATTTATATAAATGCTGATGGTGATAAACTTGCTAGAGTTTTTAACAATATTTTAAAAAATGCTATATATTATAGTTTTGATGAAACTATAATAACTATTCAATCTTATATAAATGAAGGATTTTTATTTATAGATTTTTTAAATACAGGAAAAGTTATTCCAAAGGATAAACTAAGCATCATATTTGAGAAATTTTATCGCTTAGATAGCTCTAGATCTACTAACACTGGAGGGGCAGGATTAGGACTTGCAATATCAAAGGAAATAGTAAATGCTCATGGAGGAAATATTTATGTTAAAAGTGATGATTTAAGTACTGTTTTTACTGTTACGCTTCCTCTATAATTTTGTAAAATTAAGATAATCTTAAGGAATTCATAATATAAAATAAAACCTTAATCCTCTTTAATATGGTTAAATATAATCACAAGGGGGTTATATTTATGATAAAAAGTAGATTGTTAACATTTAGCATTATAATTTTTATTGGATTTGTTTTTTTACTAACTTTAAATAGTTGTTCTTATTCTGATTTATATGAGGAATCATTTAATGTAAATTTAAAAAGTTCAAATGCTATATTAGTTTCCTTAGATAATAATGAGGTTATTGCGAAGAAAAATAGCAATAAAAGAATTTACCCAGCTTCTCTTACTAAAATTATGACTGCTATCGTTGCTATTGAAAATATAGATGATTTTAATAAAGGGATTGTTTTATCTGATAACATATTTAAAGACTTAAATAAAACGGATGCTTCAATGGCTGGTTTTTTACCTGGTGAAGAAGTGGAAAATTTAGATCTTTTATATGGGATTATGCTTCCATCTGGAGCTGAATGCTGTATTGCTATTGCAGATGAGGTTTCAGGCTCAGAAGAAAACTTTGCATGGCTTATGAATGAAAAAGCAAAAGAATTAGGGATGGACGATACCAATTTTGTTAATAGCACTGGTTTACAACATAGAAACCATTATACCACAGTAAAGGATCTTTCTATTTTATTAGAATATGCTCTTAAAAATGAGCTATTTAAGCAAATATTTACTTCTGTAGATTACATTACAAATGCTACAAATATGCATCCAGATGGAGTATATTTAAAAAGTACATTGTTTGAAAATATGGATAACCAAAGTATATTAAATGGTGAAATATTAGGGGGAAAGACAGGCTATACAGATGAGGCAGGTCTTTGTCTTGCAAGCATTGCCATTTTAAATGGAAAAAGTTATTTGCTTATAACTACAGGAGCAAAAGGAAATCATAATTCTGAGCAATATAATATTGATGATGCTATACTTGTTTATAATAATTTATGAAAAATGAGCCAATTTAACATGGCTCATTTTATTTATGATATAAGTTATCGCTTTGAAATTTAGGCTCTGATGTTACATTCATGCCTAAATTATTAAATACATTTGCATCATCTTGGGAAAGTATCACAGAAGAGTGAACTTCACAATTTTTTAATTTAGGAAGCTGCTCTAATACTAATGTTACTATAGGGTTTGTAGCTGCACATATTGAAAGAGCAATTAAAACTTCACCAGCATAAATTTGTGTATTTCTATTTCCAAGATAATCGCATTTTAATTTTTGAATAGGTTCAATGACAAAGGGGGATATTAAATGTACTTTATCCTCAATTTTAGCTAAAGCTTTTAAAGAATTTAATATAGCTGCAGCTGATGCACTTAAAAGGTCTGATGTCTTTCCAGTTACAATGTTTCCATCAGGGAGCTCAATGGCAACACTGGGAGAATTGCTAGAAATTGATTTATCAAGGGCATGTTGAATAACTGGCCGATCTTTTTCTGAAATTTTAGCATGATTCATTAAAAGCTCTAATTTTAAAAGTGAAGATTTTTCAAGCTTTCCTTCCTTTACATTGCATTGAGCTCTGTAATATCTTCTGATGATTTCTTGTTTTGAAGCTTCAGCGCATGCTTCATCATCTATTATACAATTTCCTACCATATTAACACCCATATCTGTAGGGGATTTATATGGCGTTTCTTTCCAAACTCTGTTAAATACTTCATTTAAAACTGGAAACACTTCTATATCCCTGTTATAATTTATTGCTGTTTTTCCATAGGCTTCAAGATGGAATGGGTCGATCATATTTATATCATTTAAATCCACTGTGGCAGCTTCATAAGCAATGTTCACTGGATGATTTAATGGAATGTTCCAAATTGGAAATGTTTCAAATTTTGCATACCCTGCTTTTATACCTCTTAAGTTTTCATGGTATAATTGAGAAAGGCATGTAGCCATTTTTCCACCACCTGGACCTGGAGCAGTTATTACAACAAGAGGTCTTGATGTTTCAATGTAATCATTTTTCCCAAAGCCATTAGGGCTTAAAATATATGATATATTTGTTGGGTATTCTGGGATAATATAATGCTTATATACATTTATTTTAAGATCTTCAAGATAGTTTTTAAAATTATCAGAAGCTATTTGACCAGAATATTGAGTTATTACAACACTCCCCACATATAATCCTCTTTCTCTAAAACCATCTATAAGTCTTAAAACTTCAGCATCATAAGTTATTCCACTGTCTCCCCTTGTTTTATTGCTTTCAATATCTGAAGAATTAATAACAAGTACAATTTCTGCTTGATCCTTTAGCGTAGTTAGGAGCCTTACTTTACAATCCATTTCAAAGCCTGGCAAAACTCTGGAGGCATGAAGGTCATCAAAGAGCTTTCCCCCAAATTCTAAATACAATTTTTTTCCAAATTTTTCAATTCTGCGATTTATATTTTCTGATTGAAGCTTTAAATATTTTTTACTATCAAATCCTATTTTGTACATTTATTTCACCTATATATTTATAAAATTTAGAATATTAAACACAAAGAAAGGAGTGATGCTTAATCACACCTTATAATATACTTATTATTTTATCACCTGAAAGCATTTTATCATTAATTCATAAAAAATTCAATTATAATATTTAATAGAATATTTATAAAAGTAGGAGGAATTTATAATGGAATATGGACCAAATCCAAATAGCATTTATCCAAATGAAAACTTAAAACAGTTATGCTATATAAAAAATGTAATTAAAAATCCCAATATAATTGTAGGGGATTATACTTATTATGATGATGTAAATGGAGCTTGTGATTTTGAAAAACATGTAACGCACCACTACGATTTTATTGGAGATAAACTGATTATTGGTAAATTTTGTGCCATTGGAAAAGGTGTGGAATTTATTATGAATGGAGCGAACCATAGGATGAATTCAGTTACTACATATCCATTTAATATTTTTGGGCATGGATGGGAAAAATGTACTCCAGATATTTGCGATTTACCAATAAAGGGTGACACTGTTATTGGCAATGATGTTTGGATAGGACAAAATGTCACAATAATGCCAGGGGTTAAAATTTCAGATGGTTCAATTATAGCAGCAAATTCTGTAGTATCAAAGAATGTTGAACCTTATCATATAGTAGGTGGAAATCCAATTAAGGTAATTAAGAAACGTTTTTCGGATGATTTTATTGAATATTTATTAAAGCTTAAGTGGTGGGATTTTCCTATTGAAAAAATATTTAATAATTTAGAAGCTCTATGTAGCTTAAATCTTGAAAACATAAACAATATTTAGAGGAAATTGTACCTCTAAATATTGTTTATGTTGCTAATAATAATCCCTTTTTAAATAAAAAATAACGTATTTTATCACTTTCTTCTAATATATCTAAAACAAATATATTAGAAGGTGCTTCAGGTTTTTTATAAAAGCATATTTCATCGCTGTAATCTTCAAAATTAAACTCATTAATAGATTCTAGAACAGGTGTAAAGGAAATTTTAAATGGTCCAATATCTTTATCGCTTTCTAAAGCTAAGTAAAGCAATTGGTCTTTATGTAAACTTTTAATTATTTGTTCTAAAATAAGTGAATTGATATTTTTACCAATTGTAAGGGTTAAATAATTTTTTAGCTTTTTCATGTCGTCAAGCAATTTATATTTTTCAAATTCAATATTTTCTTCAGAATTTTTATTACATAAATAATATCCATTTAAAGCTAATTTATATAAAGTAGTATAAGCTTCTTTTTCTTGTACATAAGTATAGCTTAAGTCTTTATTTAAATGAAAACCATATTCAGTAATGTCTCCATCTAAAATATCATTGCAATATATTTTTCCTTCTTTATTTAACTCAAATATATACTCTATAACTTCATTATCAAAATTAAATTTTACTTTAATGTCCTTGAAATATTCTTTTTTAAAAATATCTTTCATAAGATCTTCTTCAGAAAACATTGAAAAATCACCAAGGGATTTTATTATTATTTCTGATTTATCTATGCTATCTGTAAATAATATCTTTTTTTTGAATTTTTCACAGTTCATAAAATTACTCCTTTAATTTTTTTACTAAAGATTTGTAAAATTAGATTATTATATTTTTTACCAATATTTTATAATTATAGCATAAAATAATAAAGTTATTTTTATAAATATTTTTGTATATAAATTAATATTTGAAGTATAACAGCATCATGAAAACATCTAGGATCTAAATTATATAATTCCTTTATTTTATTTAATCTAAATAACAAAGTGTTTCTATGTATATGCAAGATATTGGATGCTTCAATTATATTCTGATTTTTATCAAAATATACTCTCATGGTTTCTAAAAGAATTTTATCGATTTTGTTGTTTTCAAAATAATTATCCCAAAATTCTTGTTTTATGTGTTGAGGAAGGTATTCTAAAAGAATAAAAATATGGCATTCATAAAAATATATAATCTTCTTTTCACCAGGTAATTTATTTAAAATTTTAATGCTGTGAAACGCTTCAATATAGCTCTTTCTATATCCTAAAATTCCTTTTTTAGGAGAACCAACGCTAATATGACTTAATAATTTTAAAGCTTCAAGTTTTTTAAATAATTTTTCGCACATTTCTTTTATATGATCTAAATCGTTCATATTCTTTGACTTAACTGCAATAATATATATTCCTTGTCCAATATATGAGTGAAATTTTACTCTTACATAGGATTCTACTATTTCAGAAATATATTGCTCTTGCATTGAAAATTCACTATATGTAATAGGTTTTGTGCCTAAGATTATAATGCTGCAAGTTTCTTCTAGATCTATATTTAATGATTTTGCCTGTAATTTTAATTGATCAACATCTTCTAAATCATCCGCAAATATATTTTCAATCCAATTACCTATAGCTTTTCTTTTATAAATGCTTTGTTTTGTCAAGAATTCTTGTTCTATAAGTGATTCAACTGCAACTTTAATTATAGAGGCTGCGTCTGTTATTTTATCTGGCTCACCTGTAATGCCTACAGCTCCTATGAATGAATTGTGAAATTTTATAGGTATTGTTATACCTTGTTTTGTACCTTTATACCTGCTAATATCGTTTTCATAAAAAAGAATCTTATTGCCAATGTTAATGGCTTCAATTGTACCCTCATGGAATGTATTTATCCTAGATTCTTCAGTACTTGCTACTATAATTCCTTCATGATTTATGATATTTATGTGATTAGAAAGCACTTCCATAAGCTTGTCTACTATAGGTTGTGCAAGTTCTTTTGTAATAACCATGACACATTCCTCCAAATTTAGTTTATTAATTATAACATGTTTATTATTTTCATTCAAATGTCATTGTGCAAATACACAAAAAATTATACCTTTTCATGAAAAAAAATTGTGAATATGTATATTGTTGAAACACCTTATGTAACAATAAAATTAAAATATAAAACAAAGTTTTTATTGAGAGGATGATATTATATGGCGATTATCGATAAAATGGAAAAACAATTAAGACCTGCAGAAACTATTATGGTGCAATATCCAGAGAAATATATCACTCTAGCAAGTGGAGAAAAAATGGTGGTTAGGCAAATTTCTAGAGAGGAGGCACCTATAGCTTTAGAAGCAATAAGGCCATTAATTGATGTACCAAGTGATTTTTATGATATTGTTGCTGCTAGAATGTATGCAGAAATATTATCATATATCAGATATAGAGTTAAAGATGAATATGTATTTTTAGGAACAATTAATGGAGTTGTTGCAGGAGTTGTAAATGGTAGAATGCTTAATGAAAAAGTTGGTATGTCTTACCACACAATAACACTTAAACAAGGCCTTAGAATTGGTGCACAATTATTTGCAGCTAAAATGGAATATCATATGGATTATTTAAATCAAGATGAGGTTTTAATTGTTGCTGAATCCCCAAATGGATTTAAGAGATGGATGATAGAGTATGAACTAATTTCAAGACCTGAAGTTTGGCATGAATTGGGCGGAGTGCCAACATATGTACTTACAAAGGAATTATGGGAAAAGCATAAGAAAAATAAATGTACAGGCAAAAGACCAGTTCCTGAAGAAATATTAAAAACTTCATTTAATCCAAAATTACCTGAAACTTACGCTCAAATACCAGGATTTAGGAGATAAAATATGAGAGATGTAGGGATAATAGGAGTTGGACATACTAAATTTGGTAAGTCCTCGGAGACATTTTTAGATTTAGCTTGTGCTGCTGCACTTGAAGCAATAGATGATGCTGGATTTAAAACAGGAAAGGATAACAAAATAGATCAAGTTATTTTGGCTTCTATGGGTTCTGGACAGATAAATAAAATTAGTGGTGTAGCATCTGCAATTGTAGATACTTTAAATATTAGACCTGCTATGGCTGAAACTGTAGAAAATGGACCAGCTTCAGGAGCTTCTGCAATTAAATTAGGATATATGGCAATTGCAAGTGGAATGTGCGATGCAGTGCTTGTAATTGGAGCAGAACTTATGAGAATTGTAAGTGGGTGGGAAGCTACAGATTTTGTGGCAACTATGCTTCACCCAGAGGCTGAGTATCCTTATGGGTTGACCCTGCCTTCCTTAGCAGGTATGTTCACAAGGTTATATATGGATAAATATGGTGTTACAGAAAAAGATTTGTCCATGGTGTCTGTTAAAAACCATGAAAACGCAATGCACAACTCGGTAGCACATATTCAGCTTGTTCCAGATTTATATTCTATTACTGATGATGAAGATGCAAATGTAATGAATTGCTATGTAGCAGAACCTCTTAGAATTTATCATACTTGCCCAGTTTCAGATGGAGCAGCAGCTCTTTTACTCTGCGCTATGGATAAATTTGAGGATACACCTAAAAAGGTAGTAAGAATTGCAGGTATTGGACAAGCAACAGATACCCATGTAGTAGCAGAAAGAGAAGTACCTACTGATTTATTTGCAGTAAAAAGATCTGCAGAAATGGCTTATAAAATGGCAGGAATGGGACCTGAGGATATAGATGTTGCAGAATTACACGACGCATTTCAAATTCTTGAAATAGTTGAATCAGAAGAAGTAGGATTCTTTAAAAAAGGAGAAGGACATTTAGCAGTTAGAGAAGGCCTTACAAAAGTTGGGGGGAGGATACCAATTAACACTTCTGGAGGGCTTAAAGCAAAAGGGCATCCATTAGGTGCAACAGGAGTTTCTCAGGTAGTTGAACTTGTAAGACAGCTTCGTGGTGAAGCAGGTGGAAGACAAGTCAAAGGCGCAAAAACTGGACTTGCTGTTAATTTTGGTGGGTTTGGAAACAATGTAGTTGCCACTATAGTTACTACAAAGGAGGCGAAGTAATATGGAAATGTATGCATATAAATGTACAAACTGTGGAGAGCTTCACCATCCTAAACATCAAGTATGCAAGAAATGTAATGGTAGAGACTTTGATGAAATAGTTTTAAAGGGTAAAGGAACAGTAGTTACATGGACAAAAGCTTATAATTTACCTGAAGGTTATATGAAACCATTTATGTGTTTTGCAATAGTTAAATTTGATGACACAGGTCTTGTTGTTTCAGGTCAATTAGATTGTGACGAACCTAAAGTTGGAATGAGAGTAGAATCAACCGTAGATATAATAAAAGAGGGAATTGGATTCGATTATTATGGATTTATATATAAACCTATTGAGGAATAATGGATAAATAATTCAGCTCTTAAAAATGTTATTTATTGAAGGTAACAGCGAGATTCTGTCAGTCTAGCTGTTACTACATTAGTGAGTTTATATATTTATTGAATGATTTAAAAAATCCTGTTAAAATAAAAGGGTCTTTTTTAAGGTTAATAGGGAATAGCGTGGGCTTACCTCAACATGAGATTGTGTAATATTAGGTTTTTTGACCGTTATTAACCATAAAAAGGAAAATTTGTATATAAAAGATAAAATTCATATTTTTATAAATTAGAAAAGCAAGGTGATATATTTTTGAGCTTAAAAATTTTAATTAGGAAAAATGCTTATTTTGATTCTGTTACACTTATGAAGATATCTGGAGAAGTCTCTGAAATGCCTTTTATACAAGATGTTCTTGTTGGAATGGCAACAGAACTAAACATAAATTTACTTAAAAATATGAATTTATATTCAAAAGATCATGAATCTTTAACACCTAATGATTTAATAATTGCAATTAAAGCAGATAACGATAATGCTTTAGAATGTGCTGTAGTAAAAATAGATGAACTATTTTCAAAAAAGGGAGAGAAAAATCAAAAATCTTCTTTAAAAAAATTTGAAAGAGTTGATGAAGTAGCAGATCTTCATGAAGGATATAATATGGCTGTAATATCTGTGCCAGGGATATATGCAAAAAGAGAAGCAGAAAATGCCTTGAATAATAATATGAATGTGTTTTTATTCAGTGATAATGTAACGGTTGAAGAAGAAGTTCAAATAAAGGATTTAGCTTTAGAAAAAGGTCTTTTGCTTATGGGTCCAGATTGTGGTACAGCTATAATAAATGGAGTTCCACTTGGATTTGCCAATAGAGTTAAAAGAGGAAATATAGGCATAGTAGGCGCATCTGGTACTGGACTTCAGCATGTTACCACTTTAATTGATGCTTTGGGAGGCGGAATAAGCCAAGCTATAGGCACTGGTGGAAGGGATTTATCTTTAAAAGTAGCTGGAAGGACAATGCTTTCTGCTTTAGATGCTTTAAAGGATGATGATGATACAAAAGTAATTGTAATAATTTCAAAGCCGCCAAATCAGAAAGTCTCTCAAATGGTTTTTGAAAAAGCGAGGACTATTAATAAAAAAGTTGTACTTTGTTTAATGGGAGCAGAAAAAATTGATGATTTAGATAAAAATATAATTCAATGCTTTAATATAGAAGAAACTGCATGTTGTGCAGTATCGCTTGCACTTGAAAGAGAAGTAAAATATGAAGAACCCGAAGGGTCAAGAGAAATTATTGGTTGTTTTAAAGAAAAGAGGACAAAGGATCAAAAATATGTAAGAGGAATTTTTGGTGGGGGAACTTTATGCGATGAGGCTATGGTTACTTTTAGGAGAGCAAATGTGCCAATATATTCAAACATTCCTTTAAATGATGATGAAGCTCTTTTAGATGTGGAAAAAAGCAAAGGAAATACATTCTTAGATATGGGGGATGACTATTTTACAAAAGGTAAACCTCACCCTATGATAGAGCCTTCGCTTAGAAATAAGAGAATAATTGAAGAGGCAACTGACAAAAATGTAGCTGCAATACTTGTGGATGTGGAACTTGGACATGGGTCTCATGCTGATCCTGTTGGTGTTTTGTTAAAAGCTGTAGATACTGCTAATGAATTATTGGAAAAAGAAAATAGAAAAATACTTTGGATTGCATCTTTCATAGCTACTAAAAATGATCCTCAAGGTTATGATAGTTCAATAAAAAGGCTTTTAGATGCAGGATTTGTAGTTTATGAAAGCAATGTCAGAGCAGCAAAACTTGCAGCATCTTTAGCTTCTTATTAGTTGGGAGGTACTTATATGGCTATAAAGGATCTATGGAAGGAAGATTTAAAGGTTGTAAGCTTAGGCAATGAAGGATTTGCTGATGAATTAAAAAGCATTGGTGTTAAGACCATTCATTTAGACTGGAAACCTGTGGCAAAAGGCGATATTAAGCTTATTGAAGCTCTTGATAATTTGAAAAATACAGAAGATATTGAAAATGCAAATTTAGAGGCTTTAAAGAGAGTTAATGCTTCAAATCCTGTGCTTTCTGATATAGGAGTGGCGCTTGATGTGATTCCAGGTATGACAAAGGATACAATACTTCATGCAGGACCCCCTATAACATGGAATAGAATGTCAGGGCCATTAAAGGGTGCAATTGTTGGTGCTTTGTTATTTGAAGGTTTAGCAAAAGACGAGGATGAAGCTTATAATTTAGCTGCTTCAGGTAAAATTAAATATTCCCCATGCCACGAACATGATGCAGTTGGGCCAATGGCTGGAATTATTTCACCTTCTATGCCTGTATTTATAATTGAAAATAAAACTTATGGTAATAGAGCATATTGCACATTAAACGAAGGATTAGGAAAGGTTTTGAGGTTTGGAGCATATAGCGATGAAGTAATAGATAGGCTTAAATGGATGAAGGATGTTTTAGCAAAGGGTTTAAAAAAAGCCATATTATTATCAGGTGGTATAGATATTAAGACTTTAATTGCACAAGCTCTTCATATGGGTGACGAAGTACACAATAGAAATAAAGCTGCTACTTCGCTATTTATAAGGGCAATTCTTCCTTATTTAATTGAAGCAAAGCTTCCAGAAAATGAATTTTGTGACATTGTTAAGTTTATAAATGGAAATGATCATTTCTTTTTAAACTTATCAATGCCAGCTTGTAAAGCAATGCTTGAAGCTGCAAATGGTATAAAAAATAGTTCTTATGTTGTCACTATGAGCAGAAATGGAACAGATTTTGGTATAAGGGTTAGCGGGTTAAAGGATAAGTGGTTTACTGGGCCTGCACAGCTTGTTAAAGGTCTTTTATTTCCAGGATATAAAGAAGAGGATTGTAATTTAGATATTGGAGATAGTGCCATAACTGAGACAGCAGGGCTTGGTGGTTTTGCTATGGCTTCTGCAATGGCCATTGTTCAATTTGTAGGTGGAAAACCTGAAGATGCTATTAATTATTCTAAAAAAATGTATGAGATAACTGTTGGAGAAAGCAATACATTTTCTATACCTGTGCTTGATTTTAGAGGATGTGCTACAGGGATAGACGTTAGAAAAGTAATTGAAACTGGCATAATGCCACAGATAAATACTGGTATTGCTCATAAAAATGCAGGGGTTGGGCAAGTTGGAGCAGGACTTGTAAATCCACCTTGGGAATGTTTTGAAAGTGCTTTACTAGAATTTTCAAAACAATATGGCAAGTAGTATAAATTTTAGGAGGTAATGAAAATGATTAATAATTGGGACAAAATAAAAATGTATGATTTAACACAACCAATAAGCCATTTAACACCAGCTTGGCCAACATATGAGCCACTTCAAATAAAGTTCTTTAAAAGGCTCTCACCTAATGGTGCTAATGGACAGGTTTTAACACACTCAAACCATGTAGGTACACACCTTGATGGACCACTTCATTTTTGCACTCATGGTGGAGATATTGCAAGTCTGTCACTTGATTTTTTAGTTGGTGAAGGCGTTGTAGTAGATCTTAGCGATATAGCAGAGGATTATGGTGTTTATAGTTCAAAAGATATAGAAGATAGAGTAGAAGTTAAAGAAGGAGATATTTTAATTATAAACACTGGATATCATAAATATTCTTGGGATCAACCAGAAGCAGATGAAGTTAGATATATGGTTAAACATCCTGGACCACTTAGAGAATTTGCTGATTGGTGTATTGAGAAAAAAATAAAATGGATTGGTGTAGACTGTGGTTCAGCTGACCATCCTATGAACACTAAAATACGTGAATGGCAGCCAAAAGAGGCAAAGCAATGTAATGAATATTTGCTTAAAAAATATGGTAAATCTATGGAAGAATTAATGCCAGATGACGATTACCAAGTTATGCACATTCCGCTATTTCCTAAAAATATTATTCATGCAGAAAATGTTGGTGGAGATATTGATAAAATCCTCAATAAAAGGCTTATAATTGGATGTTTCCCATGGAGATTTGTAGGTGGAGAATCTTGTATTTGTCGTATAGTTGCATTTGATGAATAATCAATAATAAATCTCCAATATCAATGTTTTAAGTGAATTGACATAAGATTTAGTGATATTGGAGATTTTTGTTTTAAATTATAAGGAGGTGTTTGAGTTTAATGAAAAGAGAATATTTAAGGCCAAAGTCGCTTTCTGAAGCAGTAGATTATCTTGATTACCATATGGAAAATTTAAAAATTTTATCAGGTGGCACAGATCTTTTAGTTTTATTGCGTGAAAACGTTTTGTCGTGCCAATACATTATGGATATTAAAGAAATTAAAGAAATGAATGAAATTAAATACGATGACGAAGGGCTTACAATTGGTGGAGCTGTGAGCTTAAATAAAATTATAGATTTTAATATGCCAGAATCTTATGGCATACTTAAAATTTCCGCAAGGAACTTAGCAAATTATGCAATTAGGAATAGGGCTACTTTAGTAGGTAATATATGCAATTCCTCACCAGGTGGCGATATGCTTCCTTCCTCGCTTGTTTTAGGCGGATATGCAGTTGCACTTTCAAAAGATGGGGAGAGAAAGATTTTATTAAAGGATTTTTTTACAGGAGTTAAAAAAAATGTTCTAAAGAAAAATGAGCTCTTAGTAAAACTTATATTTCCTGTTATAGAAGGTCAAGGCATTTACTTGAAAAAGCAGAGAATAAAAGGGCATGATCTAGCACAAGCTTCAGTTGCAGCATATTTAAAAAATGATGGTAATTTATCATTTTCACTAGGAGCAGTTGCCCCAACACCAATTATTGTGGAGAATTTAGGAGTTTACAAAAAAGAAGAATTAAGAAATGAAAATGTAATTTGTGATATATTGAATAAAATTTCAGAAAAAATAAACCCAATTGGAGATCAAAGGGCATCTAAAGAATATAGGCTTGATATGATTAAGTATTTTACTAAAATTTCATTAATTAGCCTTTCGGAGGTGTGATATGAAAAAGCTTATTAATTTAACTGTTAATGGAGAAAAAGTTTCAAAGGAAATTGATGCAAATAAAACTTTATTATGGTTTATTAGAGAAGAATTAGGTTTAACTGGGACAAAAGAAGGGTGTGGTGCAGGAGAATGTGGGGCTTGCACTGTAATTTTAAATGGTAATGCAGTGAATAGTTGTCTAGTTATGGCCGCTGAAGCAGATGGTGGCGAGCTCTTTACTATTGAAGGAGAGGCGAAAAATGGCGAATTATCTGATCTTCAGAAATCTTTCATTGAACATAACGGATTTCAATGCGGATTTTGTACGCCTGGGATGATAATGTCTGCTAGGAATTTGCTTAATAAAAACCCTAATCCAAATAGAGGCGAAATTATAGAAGCAATGCAAGGTAATTTATGCAGATGTACAGGATATGAAGCTATTATAGAATCAATAGAAGCTGTTTCAAAGGCAGGTGAAAAAAATGAGTGAAAAGTATATTGGAAAGGGAATATCTAGGCATGATGGCTATGAAAAGGTTACAGGTCAGGCAAAATATGTTGGAGATATGAAGATGTCTGGTATGCTATATGCTAGATTAAAAACAAGCACATGTGCCCATGGACTTATAAAGAAAATTGATATTGAAAAAGCTAAGAATTTGCCGGGTGTAAAGGCTGTTATAACTGGAAAGGATGCCAATTATAAGCTTGGTCTTTATTTAATAGATAGGCCAATAATAGCTTATGAGAAGGTAAGGTATTTTGGAGAGGTCGTAGCTGCTGTAGCAGCTGAAACTGAAGAAATAGCAGAAGAAGCAGTTAGGTTAATAGAAGTTGAATATGATGAATTGCCAGTTGTACAAGATGTTGAAGAGGCACTTAAAAAGACATCACCTCTAGTTCATGAGCATCTTGAAGAGTATAATTATATGAAGGGTGTATTTCATCCAGAGGCAGGGACAAATGTTGCAAATCATTTTAAAGTTAAAAAGGGAGATATTGAAGAAGGATTTAAAAAGGCAGATATTATTTTAGAAAATACTTATTACCAGCCTCAAGTAATGCATATGCCAATTGAAACTCATACAAGCATAGCAATGTGGGGACATGGAGACCATATTAAAATTTGGACAAGTGCTCAATCTCCATATTCAGTTAGGGATTTATTTAGCGTAGCATTTAGCATTCCAAAGACAAATATAAATGTAGTTGTTGGGTTTGTAGGTGGAGGATTTGGAGGAAAATCTGGCATTCACCTTGAAGCCTTAGTAGCCCTTTTGTCAAAATTTTCAAATGGAAGGCCAGTTCAACTTAAACCAACGAGAGAGGAAGAATGTTCAACCCTTCCATGCAGACAAGGACTTCTTGCAAAGCTTAAAACAGGGGTTACTAAAGATGGAAAGATAGTAGCAGAGCATGCTGAATACTTGTGGGATGGAGGAGCTTATGCAGATTATGGTGTTAATGTTGGAAGAGCAGGAGGATATGCTGGTGTAGGGCCTTATGAAATAGAAAATGTTGTTGTTGATTCTTTAACAGTGTATACAAATCATGTATTTGGCACAGCTTATAGAGGATTTGGCCATCCTGAGGTATTTTGGGCAATTGAAAGGCAAAGAGATCTTTTGGCTAAAAAGCTTAATATGGATCCCCTTGAATTTAGGCTTAAAAATTTGCTTATGAAAGATTCTAAAACCATAACAGGTGAAATTATAACTGAAAATACAGGAAGAGTTGATAAATGCTTAAAACTTGTAGCTGAGAAGGTAGGATATGGCATTAAGAAGACAGAAGAGGAATTAAGGAAAGAAAAGGAAACAGGCATATATAAAGGAAAGGCCATTACCGTTCTTCACAAAGCTCCAGCAATGCCAACTTGGAGTGCAAGTTCTGCTATAATTCAGATGAATGAGGATGGAACTATAAGATTTAATGTTGGAGGAATTGACTTTGGACAAGGAACCTATACAATATTAAGGCAGATAATAGCTGAAAGGCTTAATATTCCAATTGAAAAAGTTCATGCAGTTGTAGAAACAGAAACTGATTCTGCTCCTTATGATTGGCAAACTGTAGCTAGCCGCATGACTGTACTTGCTGGCAATGCTGTTATAGATGCTTGTGATGACTTAGTAGAGCAAATTTTTGAAATGGGAAGCATTGTTTTAAGGGCTACTAAACATGAAATAGCTTTAGGCGATGAGTGTGTATATCTTAAACAAAACCCTTTTAATAAAATTGAATATAAGAAAATAGCCATTGGATATAGTTATGAAAATGGAAATTCCATTGGAGGACCTTTAATTGGCAGAGGGAAGTCAATTGCTCAAGGCCTTACAAATTTGGATTTTGAAACTGGACAAGGAAGACCTGCTCTTGATTGGACATTTGGTGCTCATGGAGTGGAAATTTCAGTTGATTCACATACTGGAGATATAAAAGTTGATAAAATAGTCACTTGTATTGATGTTGGCAAGGTGATGAATGAAAAACTTTTAAAAGGGCAAGTTATAGGAGGAGTAATTCAAGGGCTTGGGACTGTGGCTTCAGAGTATATTCAATATACAAATGAAGGAAAATTAATAACAAAGAATCTTGTAGATTATAAGATTCCAACAATGAAAGATATACCTGATAAAATGGAAGTATTTGCAGTAGAGACTCCCCAATTAGATGGGCCATATGGAGCAAGGGGCTGCGCTGAACATCCACTAATAGGAATAACTCCGCTGATTGCAAATGCACTTGCAAATGCTACTGGAATAGAAATATACAATTTACCACTTTCACAAGATAATGTATATAAATATTTGAAAAACCTATAGGCTTATATTTAAAGGTAGGAGTTGAAGAAAAGTGTCGAGAAGGATAATTGGAATTCACGAAAAGTTGCCTATACTAGAAACCATACCACTTAGCATTCAACATTTAACCGCTATGTTTGGTGCTACTATATTAGTTCCACTATTGCTTGGAGTTAATCCTGCAATATGCCTTTTAATGAACGGTATTGGAACGCTTATTTATACCTTTATAACAAAGGGCGGAATACCTGCTTATTTAGGATCGAGTTTTGCTTTTATTGCACCAGTTTCACTCATTATTTCAACATATGGAAGCTATGCTCACGCTCAATCTGGATTTATATTCTTTGGTTTATTTTTTATTGCTATGTCTTTTATTATAAAGTATGCAGGTATGAAATGGCTTGATGTTGTAATGCCACCTGCTGTAATGGGTGCAGTAGTTGCAGTAATAGGACTTGAGCTTGCTCCAGTTGCTGCTCAATCTGCAGGACTTGCTCCAGGGTCTACTGCAGTTGGCCAGGTAGTTCAAGCTTATGTGCCAGATCCAAAGATCATATTTGTAGCAATATTTACTCTTTTAATTGCAATAATTGGAGCAGTTTTATTTAGAGGATTTTTTCAAGTAATACCTATACTTACAGGAGTTGTGGCTGGATATATATTAGCAGGAATCATGGGGCTTGTTAATTTTAGCATCGTATCAAATGCTCCTTGGTTTAGTTTACCTACATTTACAGCACCAATTTTTGATATTAACGCAATTATAATAATCTTACCGGCTTGTTTAGTGGTTCTTGCTGAACATGTGGGACATCTTATTGTAACTGGCAATATAACAGATTCAGATTTAGTACACGATCCAGGACTTCATCTTTCACTTTTAGGAGATGGTCTTAGCAATGTTTTATCAGGTTTAACCGGATCTACTCCAAACACCACATATGGAGAAAATATTGGTGTTATGGCAATAACTAGAGTGTACTCTGTATGGGTAATAAGAGGAGCTGCTATACTTGCCATATGCTTCTCATGCATTGGAAAAATTGCAGCAATTATTCAATCAATACCTCAACCTGTTATGGGTGGAATTACACTTTATTTATATGGAGTTATTGGTATAAGTGGTATTAGAATGCTTGTAGAACAAAAAGTTGATTTTAGCAAAAATTACAATTTAGCTCTTGGTGCTATAACATTTTCAATAGGGGTTAGTGGAGCATCTATACACTTTGGAACAGTGGAATTAAAGGGTATGGCGCTAGCTGCTGTTACAGGAGTATTATTATCTATATTGTTCTACTTCTTAGGCAAAGCTGGAATAATGAATGAAAAATATAATCCAACGGCAAAGATAGATGATGAAGCAAAAGAAAATGTTAAGAAACTAAACAAAGATATTAATGTTTAAAAGTAAAATTAATTATATTTAACATTTTAATCAAGCAATTTACTTGACGTAAAAAAATTAGGTAAATCGCTTGATTTTTTTAGTTTATTATTATATTTTTAATATTATAATAATAGTTTTAATTTTTGCTACTATAAATTTTAAAATTATTATACTCAATAATAGATAAATATGCATTAATATATTGATTCTACTGGATTTTATATACTTATTTATAAAAAAAAGCAGGAATTGCTTAATATTTATGGAATAAATATCCGTATATTTATTAGTTAAATGCATATATTGATTAATTAAAAAGAGGGGGAATATCAATGAAAAAAATATTGATCATTATAATCTTAACTGTGCTTATGATGAATAATGTTACTGTTTTTGCAACTCCTGTAAAAACAACTAAACCAGCAGGTATTAATGATGCAAAAATGTCGACACAGCTATATTCTTTACTTGGTAATAGGCTTTTAGTTTCTATGCCAGAAGGATCGAAGGTTGAATCTACACCATCTAGCAAATTTATGGCACCTCAATCATCAAATGAAAGAGAAACTCGCATTTCATATAAAGTGGGTTCTGAGGAATTAATTTTATATGCTAGAGAACTGTTTTGCTATTCTAAAACAAACTTGTTAAAAGATGTTAATCACCTCTTAGATAATGACTCCAGCGATCCCCTTTTTAAACTCACATATTCTTCAACATTAGATGGCTTACCTATGGTTTTAATTAAACCATTAATTGGTTTTTCAACTGAAGACGGCACATTTGTATATGGAGCTGTGGTAAAGCAACAAGATGGCAATTTAATTTCAGTTTACATTTATGCTAATGAAGATGCTTACAAACAACAGTCTAATTGTAATAGTATATCAAGTAAAATTATTAATAGCTTAAAAAGAGGTACAAGAACCATAGCAACATCTAAGCGAAATGTAATTATTGATAATAATATTGTTATTTCAGTTGAAAATGGATATGTTGCTTTTGTAGATGTAGGAAAAGATTTTAATATATATAATTTTGTGAAAATAGTTCCTATTGGTGGCTATTGGTCTAATATGGGAATTTATTCTGGTAAAGATCCCGTATATGCAGGCCCTACAGCTGATTCTATAACACAAGATGGGGTTATACTTGGGAAGAAAGTAAAATGGGAATATAATTATTATGATCCTAATGATCCAAATTCTCAGGTATTTTTAGATACTCTTGTTGAAGTTCCGATTAAAGATTCAAAAACTGGTAAAACTTCCACTAATATATATCATATATTTATTGATTCAGATTCTAGCAAGGATTTAGAAGGTCTAAAGAAAATGGCAAATTCTATGAAATTTATATTAGCTAAATAAAAAAACAGCACCTTGATTTTGGTGCTGTTTTTTATATAACAAATGGAGATTTAAAGGATCCTTTAGATTAGAAAAAAATATCATTTAAATTAATTTTTAAATCTTCAAATATGGTGGGTTTAATATAAGTAGTATAGACTTCTTTATTTTCATTCTTTAGTTGATCCATTTCCCAATCTGTTAAAAGAGACACTACTTCTTTAAGTTCATAAAGGCCATCTTTTAATACATATTGTTCTATAGATTTAGAGCTTAATTCAATAATCCAGTATTCTTTAACGGCTATTTTTTGGTATAAATAGAACTTGATTTTTCTATCGTAAATTCTAGAAAGTGGAGATAGAATTTCTACAATAAGCTCAGGAATACCCTCATAGCCACGTTCTGAAAATTTGTTTTCATCCCGCACAATAGTTAAATCAGGCTTAACATAATTTACCCTATCATAATAAATAGTCATAGATTCGGTAGAAGCAATATATTTTTTATCTTTTAAATAGTTTCCAATTGCTAAATACAACCTATCCATAACTCTTACATGAGTAGATGATGGTGAAGGGGACATAAAATAAACTTTACCTTCTATCATTTCTTCTTTATAATCATTGACTTCCATAAAATTTATCACCTATTTATAAAATATTTATACTACAATTAATTTTAAATTAAATTAATTATTTTAAAAGACTATTATATCTAAAATACTAAAACTATGAATTAATCAAATGACTTTATAAAAAAATCTTCTCATAATCTATATAAAAGATCCTATAATCTTAACAAAATGTTCATAGTTAAATAATTTATTTAAAAAAACCCTATACTTTAGCAATTTTTTTAAATATTATGCGAAAATATTTGACTATGTTTTTAAATTATTGTTATTATTAAAGTAATAGATTTAAGGGGTGATATAATGTTTTGGAATATTGGTAAAAAACCTGAAGATGTAACATTTGAAAATATTAAGAAAGGGTTCCCAAATGCTACACTTGAAAATGGAATCTTAAAGTTACCAACTAATAGCCACGGTGATATGTTAAAAAAATTCCCAGCTGCTACTGCGGACCTTCTTAGAAGCAAGTTTTTCGGATTAGAGTTTGGAAAAATAAGCGATTTTAATTTTAGGGATGTTAAAGCTATATTTCCTGATGCTAAAGAAGAAAATAAAAAACTAATTTTTCCTTCAAACAACTATAAAGAATTTGTAACTAAATTTCCTGATGCTACAATTAGTCAATTAAAGAAAAAATTCGGCGATGTTCAGTTTAACAAACCTGAAGAGTTAAGTTATGAAACTGCAAAGGAATTTTTCCCTAGTGTTAAGTATGAAAATAATAAGCTTATATTGCCAAATATAAGTTTTAAGGATTTAAAAGCTAAGTTTCCAAATTTAACACCTGCACAATTAAAATCAAAATTTCCTAATGTTGAATTTGGAAAGATGAGTGACCTTACTATTAACGATATTAAAGCAGAATTTCCAAATGCTGCCATGAAAGATAATAAACTAATAATCCCTGGAATTAAATTTGATGATTTTAAAAATAAATTTCCAGACGCAACTCCAAATGGACTTGCAGCTAAATTCCCAGGATATAGCTTTGATAATATAGTTCAACCTGCAGCAACTGTAAAACCACCAACAACAACACCTACACCAGTGGCTCAACCTACAGCGACTCCAAAACCACCAACACCAACACCAACATCAACGCCTACACCAACACCAGTGGCTCAAACCCCAGTGGCTCCAAAACCTCCTATAACACCTACACCAACACCTACAGCAGCACCACAAGCACCAGCACAGCCTCATGCAAGTTATGATTGTGTAAAAGTAACAACTTTCACTACAACAACTAATTTGTATTTACGCAAAGGACCAAGCACAAACACTATAGCATATTTGCTCATGGAAACAGGTTCTAAAGTAATAGCTATTGGCTCAGTAAATGAATGGCTTCGTGTAATATTTGGTAATTTTGTGGCTTATTGTCATAAGGACTATGTTACACAAGATTCGGATTGGAAAGCAACATCAATGCCTTCAGGAAAAGAGGACACATATGGTCCTATTACTGCAGCATCAAATGAATCATTGACTATTGATTTTGAAACTATGAGAGTAGCTAGTGGTATTGTAATTGAGAATATTACTGGTGGTAATGTTGTTAGATCTGATATTAACAGTTTAAAAGCTGCAATAGGAGCTAAACCTCAAAATACATATGTAATGGGTACTATAGTTAAAAATAATGCTGGAGAAGCTGCATATATAATCTATAGGAATTAATTTTTATAAAATAAATAAAAAGCAATGCAAATTCAAAAAAATATTGAAATTGCATTGCTTTTGTTTTATGTTTTGTTTTTAGATACAGCTTCTCGTGATTTTTGAATGGAATTAATAGCATTATCACCAATTTTAATTACAAGAGATGTATAGATAATATCTATAATCACCAGTTGAATTATTCGGGATGTCATAGCATCAGAGCGAAATTGTGTCTCTTGAGATGAACTTAATATAAAACAATTGCTTAACCTAGAAAGCGTTGAATGTGCATAACTTGTAATGGCAGCAACTTTCGTATTCTCCTCTTTTGCAAATAATACTGCATCTAATATTTCTCTGCTTTCACCAGAATGTGATATTGAAATTAAAAGGTCATTATATGTAAGCTGAGATGTTATCATGTTAATAAAGTGAGGGTCGCTTGCATATATAACATTAAGACCAATTCTTAAAAGCTTATGGTAAAAATCCATTGCAATGCAAGATGATGCCCCAACACCTATTACAACTATCTTTTTTGATGATGAAATCATATCTAAAAACTTAGAAATCATTTCTTTATCTATTATTTGATAGCTGTCATTGATGGCTTGTAATGTAGATTCTCTAACCTTATTCATGATATTTGTTAAAGTATCTGCTTGAGAAATTGATGTATCAACTATAGATTTGTTCTCCATTTCTAAACTTTGTGCCATATTAACTCTAAAAACTTGATATGAATTATAAGATAGCTTTCTTAAAAAGCGTATTATAGTAGTTTCACTTACATTACATGCATCAGCTAAATCATTAAGTGTAAGTAAGATAACTTCACTAGAGTGAGATAACACATAATCTGCCACATTTTTTTGTGTAGGAGAAAGTGTATTGTATTTAGTACGAATTAACGAAAAGATGTTTTCCTTCAAATCAACCACCTCAATAATTAGCTATGAATTGTAATCTTAATAAGTATATCACTTATATTTTTTCCATTCAAGGTATCAATTTCTTCTATATGTAAACGTATTGACAAATAATTAAAGCTTTTATATACTATAGATAGAAATAAAACTTCTATATTAATTTAGTAATAGTAATATTACTACTTTAGGGAAAGGAAAGATATTATGAATAAGAAATTAAAAGCAATATTAATTGGCGATGCAATGATAAAGGGAGAGGGTTTTAAAAAAGCATGGGATAAATATCTTTGTGATTTTGGTCATTCTTTAGAAGGAAATTGGGAAACTAATTGGGATAAATTGCAATTTCGTCGTTTAGAAGTAGAAAAAAATGGTCCTGAAATAGAAGTTGTAGATGATTTAATAATTAAAGAGGGCAAAGACAGCAATGTTTTAATGGGTTTGTTTTTGCCAATTTCAAGTAAAGTTATGGATGAGATGCCTAATTTAAGGATTATTGGTGTCTCTAGAGCAGGGCTTGAAAATGTAAATGTAAATGAAGCTACAAAGAGAGGAATTTTAGTTTTTAATGTTCAAGGTCGTAATGCACATGCTGTAAGTGATTTTACTGTTGGAATGATTTTATCTGAGTGCAGAAATATTGCAAGAGCTCATAATTCTATTAAAAATGGCACATGGAGAAAGGCTTTTATTAACAGTGAATTTATCCCAGAACTTTATGGAAGGACGATAGGTCTTGTTGGATTTGGGTATATAGGAAGATTAGTTGCTAAAAAGCTTTCAGGATTTGATGTTAATATATTAGTTTATGATCCTTACACTTCAAAAGAAGATATTGCTAAGGCTTTTTGCAAAAAAGTTGAATTAGAAGAGCTTTTAAAAGAAAGTGATTTTGTTTCATTACATGCAAGGCTTTCTGAAAATAATAAAAAAATGATAGGGGAAGCTGAAATTGCCATGATGAAACCAACATCATATTTAATTAATACTGCAAGAGCTGGGCTTGTTGATCAAAATGCATTAGCTTTAGCGCTTAAAAATAAAAAGATAATGGGAGCTGCTCTTGATGTATTTGAAACTGAACCAATACCTGAAAACAATCCATTTTTAGACCTTGACAATGTTACACTTACTACTCACATAGCTGGCACAACTGCAGATTCACTTTCAAATTCTCCTGTTTTATTGATGGAAGATGTAAAAAAATTCTTATTAAATGATGAGCCTCGTTTTATAGTTAATAGAGAAGTTTTAGAAAATTCTGAATTTAATAGCTGGATATCTAATATAAGAAATTTAAATTAAAAATTTATTGAAGGGGGTATAAATAATGTCACTAACCTGGGCTTTTGTAGTGTTTTTGTTTGTTATTGCATTTGTACTTATTACAATTATAAAATTTAAAGTTAATCCATTTATTTCGTTATTGGTTGGGGCAATATTCATGGGGCTATTTTGTGGATTGCCGCTTACAACGATTTCAGGGGAAATTGCAACAGGATTTGGAAACACAATGAAAAGTATTGGAATAATAGTTTCTTTAGGAGTTATACTAGGTCAATTGCTCCATGAATCTGGTTGCGCTGAGGAAATTGCTTCAATGATGTTGAAGATGACTGGCCAAAAAAATGCTCCTCTTGCAATTAATCTTACAGGATATATTGTATCTATTCCTGTATTCTTTGATGCAGCATTTGTAATATTGCTTAACCTTGTAAAAAATATTGCTAAAAAGGGAAAAATTTCATATATAACATTGGTAACTGCGCTTGCAATTGGACTTATTACAACTCATGCACTTGTTATACCAACACCTGGCCCTCTTGCAGTTGCTGGTAATATGAATGTAAACGTTGGAGTATTTGTTATATATTCAATAATTGTTTCACTTCCTGCAGCATTAATTGGCGGAATGGTTTATGGAAAGTTTATTGGAAGAAATTCAAATTATTATGGAGATGATGAGGTTGTAGAGGAAATTCCTAAAGAAAAAAAGCAATATTCACCTTCAGGATCTTTAGGTGTTGTTCTTATATTATTGCCAATTTTAATGATTTTACTTGGAACAGTTTGTACTCAATTTTTTGCAAAAGAGTCATTTCCATATCAACTTTTTAGCTTTATCGGAGATAAAAATATTGCGCTTTTAGTTGGTACATTAGTAGCATATTTGTGCTTAAAAAAATACCTTAAGCGCTCTTTCAATGAAATTATTGCAGAAGCATCGGTATCTATTGGCGGGATACTTATAATTACTGGAGCTGGCGGATCTTTTGGAAATATTATTAATCAGACTGCTATTGGGACAGGCTTAAAAGATATTTTAACAGGTATGGCAGGTACAGCAAGTGTAGGAATTTTATTAGTTATTATAGCATTTTTAATAAGTCAAATATTGCGTTCAGCACAAGGGTCAACTACAGTTGCGCTTGTTACCACATCATCAATTATGGGGCCTATTGTTGCAGGTATTGCAGGGGTTTCACCAGTTCTTGTGGGACTAGCAATTTGTGCAGGAGGTATTGGAGGATCTTTGCCAAATGATTCAGGCTTTTGGGTAGTTAGCAGATTTGGAAAGCTTTCAGTGCAAGAAACATTTAAAACTTGGACAATTGGTGGAAGTATATCAGGGTTGGTATCGCTTATTGTGTTAATATTTTTAAGTTTATTATCAGGAGTATTGCCTGGGCTTCATTAATATTGCCTCAATTTTAAAGGAGAAGTAATCATGAAATATGTAATAACTTTAGATGTAGGAACATCCAGCATGAGAGCCATTGTTTATGATGAATTTGGAAAGGATTATTTTACTTCTACTAGAGAGTATCATTCAGAATTTATTTATCCAAGCAAAGTAGAACAAGATGCAATTACTTGGTCTAAATCTGCAATAGACGTTTTAAAAGAAACTGCATATTTTATAAATTCAAATAGCATTAAAGTTGAAGCTATATCCATAACATCCCAGAGATCATCTTTAATTCCAGTAGATAAAGAGGGAACTCCTTTAGATAAAGCTATAATGTGGCAAGATAAAAGAACAATAAAAGAATGCGAAGAGATTTTAGAAAATGTTACTATGATGGATATTTATGCTAAAACTGGTTTAAGAGTAAATCCATATTTTGTTTTGCCTAGAATGCTATGGCTTAAAAAGAATAAACTTGAGATATTTAACAAAGCTTATAAACTTTTAGGTGTGCAAGATTATGTGTTGTGCTATTTAACAGGTGAATTTAAAACAGATTGGTCTCAAGCAGCAAGGACTATGCTGATGGATATAAATGATTTTAAGTGGAATGATGAAATGATGAAATTAGCATCAATAAATGAAGATAAACTTTGTCAGCTTATTTCACCTGGTAGCATTGGAGGATATATAACAGAAAGAATATCAAG
This sequence comes from Clostridiaceae bacterium, assembly GCA_031549885.1. Lineage (GTDB taxonomy): Bacteria > Bacillota > Clostridia > Clostridiales > Clostridiaceae > WQUF01. Next base: position 3,891 of record JAVBPD010000078.1, on the reverse strand, counting down.
AATAACTGGATTAATTCAAGGGCTGCCTGTAATTGTTGCAGGTGGGGATCAGCAAAATGCTGCAATTGCTTTAAATGTTATTGCACCTGGAAGAGCTGAAGCAAATACTGGAACTGGTTCATTTATAATTGCACATGCTGATAAGCCAATATTTGATTCAAAATGTAGAATAATATGTAGCTCATCTGCAATTGCTGGCAAATGGATTTTAGAGGCAAGTATATTTAATACAGGTTCTATTTACCGCTGGTTTAAGGAGCAATATTTTAGAGATATTATAAATGAAAAAAGCCCTTATGATATAATGAACAAGGAAGCAGAAGAATCGCCTATTGGCTCAAATGGAGTGATTATGTTGCCGCATTTTGAAGGAAGTGCTGCACCTTATTGGGAGCCAAAAGCTAAGGGGTTATTTTTTAATCTCTCTCTTGGAACAAAGCGTGGAGATGTTGCAAGGGCTATTTTAGAGGGAATTGCTATGGAGATTTCTGAAAATATTGAGCTCTTAGAAAGTAAAATTTCCACCATAGATCAAGTTAGCATTGCTGGCGGAATGGCTAAATCTGATTTATTTGCACAAATTCAAGCAAATGCTTTTGATAAAAATGTTATAAGGTATGAAAATAGCGAAGCTACTTCACTTGGCGCTACAATTAATGCTATGGTGACTTTAGGGGTATATTCAAGTGTAGAAGAATCATTTAATTTTATAATAAAATCAAAGGCATCAGATGTATTTAAACCAGATGAGGTTGTGTCAAAGATTTATAAAAAGATCATTGATAGAAAGAGAAAATTATTTTATTCATTGCAAGAAGGAAATGTATATAATTCATTTATGGACACTCTTTTATAATATTTATATAAAAGCAATGCATAATTTCAAGTATAACATTGAAACTGCATTGCTTTTAAATTTAACTATATTTCACCATTTGCCCACTTAGCTATAAAATCTAAGATTTCATCCATTGAAGGGCTTTTGCCTTTTCTAACATAAAATCCAGATGTGCAAACTCCGAGAAGAAGCGATTGTGAATAGTTTAGATTTAATGACTGACCTAAGCAAAACCCAGCATTGAAATTATCGCCTGCACCTGTAGTAAGCACTGGCTTTTCACAATAAGGGCCTTTTGTATAAAAATATTCGCCATCTGCATAGGCAGCTGCTTCTTTAGTTGGATGAACTACAAGGCAATCAATATTGAGCTTTTCATAAACTTTAGTCACAACTTGCTGGAGCTTTTCTTCTCTAGTAAGAGAATCTGATAAATTAATATCAAAAACGTCTCCAATTTCAAAGGCTTCCTTTTCATTTAAACCTAAAATAACTTTATATTTTTCTTGAAACTTTCCAATTAAGTCCATAGCGTGAAGGATGTCTTTTTTAGAGCGCTTTTCTGGGTCTGCTAAATCAAAAAAGGCTATTGGTTTTTCCTTGCGCTCTGGCAGGAGCGGGAAGACTTTAGTTATTATATTTTCCCAAATATCTGACATGTTTCCAAGCATAGTCCAGTTTTCCATACCAAATAAATCAACATCTTTTATAAGATCAGCAAATCCAGATAAACCATTTGTTCTTTCCTTTATTCTCTCCCAATTTACTTCATTTAAGGACTGGTGTTTTCCAAGCATTAATTTCCCATCGTCAAATTCAATGGCATCTGTATGGCCAGGGTCGCAAAGGGAAATAGTGTGTGCACGGCTAGACATGGGCATAAAGACAGGATGAGGTTCTCCTATGGAGCCAATATATGTCACGTCAACACCATATTCAATAAAAGCATTAGCTAAAATGGGACCATTTCCACCTAACTTTGTTTGGGTTGTTACAAATTCAATATTTGTGCTAAGTCCGGCAGCTTTGTCAATTTTTTTGGAAAATTCGCTTATGGTGTTTAATCTTTTAAAATTGTGAAAATCCTGCCTGGTGTCAACAACATGAATGATTTCATCTACAAAACCATCAAAACCAATTACCATCTTTAGCGATTTATCTTTATTTGCAATTAATGCATCTTTTAACTCATTTAACTTTTTATTCATCAATTTTTCCCCTTGAGATTAAATTTTGATAATTATACCATAGAATACTTACTTCAATCAATATCCTTAATTAGGTGCAGTATTTAAATTAGCTTGAATTGAAAACATGCCAAAACCTTCAGAATTTTTGGCGCCAAGCCCTGTATAATAAAGAAAGTTAATATATTCTTTTGATCCTTCTAAAATATAATCTCCTCTCCAAGCAGTTATATATGTATCTTTAAATTTTGTCACATATTTGTCTTTTAAATTAACATCTATGGGTGTGAGAATTATGCGATCTTCTGGGAAAAAACCATAAAAAGCATTGTATTTTCTTTTGAAATTATCATTTATGTAGATTCTAAAAGCTTCATCTAAAGGATTAAAAAAAGTGGTTTTATTGTTTTCTGTTTTGTAAACAGTTATTGGAGATAGCATTTTAATATTAACTTTGGATTCTTTTATTTCTTTTGAGCTGATGATTTTATCGTAAATAAAGATTTTGCTGTCATATAGTTTAATCCATGGTCTTAAATCTAAACTTCTTTGCAGAATACCTGAAAATTCATCAGATAAACTTCTTATTTCAAAGGATAAAAAATCATAGAAGGTTATTTTTTTATTGTGAACAGAGCATTTGCCAGATAAAGATGAAAAGGTGAAAAATTTAAAACTTCTTTTATTTGAATTGATTTTATCATGTAAAGAGGTAGAATAATCAATGTTTTCTTTTAAAAAACTGTAAATTATGCTTTGAATTTTGTGATGATAGGATAAATCTAAAGTAAGAGGGGAGTCAAGTTTAAACTTTAATTTAATGCTAATCATATTAAAATCCTTCTTAAAATAAATTTTAAAAATAATATACCATATAAATTGAGCTTTTTATATAATCATGTTAAACTAAAAAAAGCTTTAATTTTAATAGGGGAGGGCGGTTAAAATGTTAGGAACAATAGTTAATTTTTTTGCAATAATAATAGGAAGTTTAATTGGGTTATTTCTTAAAGGAAAGTTAAAGGAAAAATATATTGATATTATAACAACCGGAATAGGACTTGCCACTCTTTTTATTGGTATAAGCAGTAGTCTAAAAAATTTATTAGATAAAAATGCAAATAGCATACTCTTTATATTAAGCCTTGTTATTGGAGGGTTAATAGGAGAATTTTTAGACATTTCATCAAAGCTTAAAAGGTTTGGGGATTTTGTTCAAGATAAATTTTCAAAAAAAGAAAAAGGCATTTCTCAAAGCTTTATAGCTTCAAGCTTATTATTTTGCGTTGGAACTATGACTATTTTAGGCTCTATAGAGAGTGGAATTAAACATGATCACACAATATTATTTGCTAAATCCATTTTAGATGGAGTATCTAGCATAATATTTTCAGCAAGTTTAGGACCTGGTGTTATACTTTCTGCTTTTGTTGTATTAATTTATCAAGGCACTCTTACAATTTTTTCAAGTTTAATAAGCCCATTTATAACAGCAGATATATTAAGAGAAATTTCCATTGTAGGTGGAATACTGATTTTTGCAATTGGACTTAATCTTTTAAAGATAACTAAGATAAAAGTGGAAAACTTTTTACCTTCGGTTTTTATACCAGTGATTTATTATTTGCCTTTTATTCAAAATATTATAAATAAAATACTCATAACATTAAAATTTTAAAATATATATATAGTAATAATATTAGGAGCAATAAATGAGCAATAATGGTCTTTTAAATCTTAAAAATAATATGGCTAAAATGGGCATTAATCTTGAAGTTTCCGAAGGTGAAAATGTATTTCCAACTGCTAGAGTTAAAAATGATCCCATAAATCAAAAAACTGAAGAAATAAAGCTTCCTCCTGTTT
>JAVBPD010000063.1:0-28059 GCA_031549885.1 Clostridiaceae bacterium | reverse complement strand
ACTTTTTTATGGAGAAAAATATGAACAAGGAAGAAAAAATTGATTATCTATGTTTATTGAAAAAATGTAAGACATGCAAAAATTCAAAAAAATGTTTTGAAAAAAATGAGAAAGAAAATTTGATGATAAAACAAAAGTCAGAGAAGATCAGAGAAATTGATGTATAAAAATTAAGAAATATATGATAAAAATATGAGGCTAAAAATGCGGAAAGGTATTATTAATGGATAAAAGTAAAAATAGCAATGAACAAAAGAAGATAAATAAACGAAACTCAAAAGGCTCTACAGAAATTGATATAAAAGAATTTGCTGATGAAAAATTTAAACATATTTGCCCAAAATGTAAATTTAGATTTAATTAATAGGAAGCTTTATGAATTACATGTGGAATTTAAAAGATATTGATAATATCAAAAAAATAAATAGAACAGTATTTTCATGTTTCTCAGGTGCTGGTGGTTCAACAATGGGTTATAAGTTAGCTGGATATGATGTAATTGGTAATGTAGAAATTGATAAGAAAATGATGGAGTCATATAAAAGAAATAATAATCCTAAATATTCATTTTTAATTGATATTAAAGAGTTTAACAATTTAAATGAAAGTGAATTGCCAAAAGAATTATTTAATTTAGATATACTAGACGGATCACCACCATGTACAGCTTTTTCTGTTGCAGGTTTAAGAGAAAAAGTATGGGGAGAAGAAAAGAAATTTAATGAGGGCAATTCAAAACAAGTGATTGATAATTTATTTTTTGATTTTATTAATACTATAAAAAAATTAAAGCCTAAAATTGTGGTTGCTGAAAATGTAAAAGGATTAATTATTGGAAAAGCTAAAGGATATGTGAATTTAATAATTAAAAATATTGAACAAATTGGATATGATGTACAAGTATTTTTATTAGATTCCTCATTTATGGGTGTACCTCAAGTTAGAAAAAGGGTTTTTATAATTGCAAGAAGAAAAGATATTAATTTACCGAATTTAAAATTAATATTTGAGAACAAACAAATATCATTCAGAGAAGTTGAAGGAAAAGTTGATAATTCATATGGAAAAGAATTACCTCGATCATACAGAAATTTATGGGAAAAAGTTGAACCTGGAGAATCATTCTCAAAAGCACATCCTAAAAAAAGTTTTTTTAATGTAAGAAAGCAACATCCATATAAACCATGTTTTACTATAACTGCAACATCAGGTGGAGTGTTAGCACATTATAATAAACCGAATCACATTAGTGATGAATTAATAGTAGCATGCCAAACTTTTCCTCAAGATTATGACTTTGGAAATCTAAATGTTAAATATGCATGTGGAATGAGTGTTCCTCCAGTTATGATGTATGAATTATCAAAAGAAATTTATAAGCAATGGTTAATTAATAAAGTATAAAATGCAGTTAAAATATAGGAAAAAGGGATTGGAATAAAATATTGTTAATTGAAAAAAGAAAAATAGCTGATTTAAATTATTCGACGTATAATCCTAGAAAAGATTTAGATGTAAATGATAGTGAATATATAAAAATAAAGAAAAGTATTGAATCTTTTGGCTATATTGATCCAATAATAGTAAATTATGATAATACAATTATTGGAGGCCATCAAAGATTTAAAGTATTAAAAGAATTAGGCTATGATGATGTTGATGTTGTTGTAGTTGATTTAGACAAAAATAATGAAAAAGCTCTTAATATAGCATTAAACAAAATAAGTGGCGAATGGGATTATATAAAATTAGATAGTTTATTAGAAGAACTTAAGGAAATAAATTTTGATTTGGAATCAATTGGATTTGATAATATTGAAATATCTACTATAGATAATTTAATTGAAGATGATACTTTAATAGCAAATGATATAAGAGCTGAAAGTAATAAGTTTGCAGTAACATTTGTATTTAAAAATGAAGATAGAGATGTATTAGAAGAAGCGATTAAATTAAAAACAAAGGAATATTTCACTAATGTATTAATTGAAAATATGAAACAAGTATTAGAAAAATCGGAGGAAACAGAGAATGCCTAACTGTGGTAGTCAATGCTTAATTTGTTGTTTACCTATACGATTTGATACTTATAGAGGATGTAGTCATGCTTGCAATTATTGCTTTGCTTCAAGAAAAATTGATATAAGTGATATTAGAAAAGGTGAGACGATAAATGCATTAAAAAAATTTGTAGAAGGCTATCGTACACAAGATACAAATTGGTGTGATTGGAATATTCCATTGCATTGGGGTGGGCTTTCTGATCCTTTTCAGCCAATAGAAAAAGAATATAAACTAAGTTTAGAATGTTTAAAATATTTAGCAGAAACAAAGTATCCGTTTGTAGTAAGTACAAAAGGCAAGTTGATAATTGAAGATGAGTATTTACAACTTTTAAAAGAATGTAATGTTGTTGTACAGATTTCTATGGTTGCTTCAATTTATGATAAATTAGAAAAAGGAGCACCTACATTTGCTGAAAGATTAAAAATGGTTGAAAAACTTGCGAAAGTTGCTAAAAGGGTAATTGTAAGATCACAGCCATATATGCTAGAAGCAAAGCCATACATACTTAACACATTAAATATTTACAAATCTATTGGTGTATACGGCATTATAGTAGAAGGTTTAAAAAATTTAACAAAATTAAAGGGTATGGAAAAATTGGGTGCTGATTTTGTATATCCTATTGAAAAAATAAAAATGGATTTTTTGACAATTAAACAAAGTGCAAACAAAGTAGGTTTAAAAGTATTTGCAGGTGAAAATAGAATTAGGAAATTAGGTGATAGCCTAAATTGTTGCGGAACTGAAGGGCTAGAAGGATTTGTGCATTCAAAGAACAATTTAAATTATGTATATTTTGATACTAATAATATAAAAATAACAAAATCAATGAAAGAAGCGAGAACAGCTAGTTGTTTTTCTTCATTATTTCAAGAAACGATTGCTGGAAGTGTTGTAAAAAATAAATCATTTAACGAGATGCTTATAAAATTTGCGAAAAATAAATCATATAAAAAAGTTATGGGAATAATGGGAATAATTGAAAAGTAATTTATAACATAAAAATAAGTTAATATTAATCTTTAAATTGGAAGTGTTTAATGAAAAAAAAATTAGAATTAGCAGATGACATATATAAAAGAATAAATAATACAACATTAGAAGAAAAAATAACTTCAATAATAAAAGATTCAAATGGTGTTGAAAAGAAGAAAATAAAAATGATAAATAAAAATAATAATGGTAATTTGGCTGTTTATGCATTTATAAAATACAATTAAAAAATTGAGGTGTTTATTGCAGGTGAGGTGATGTCAAAGAAGATAACTAAAGATAAAAAAGAGAAAATAAGTTGGGTTAAAATTGAAAAAGAGTATGTTACTGATATAAATAAAAAACCTATAACTTTAGAAGAATTAAGTAAAAAATATAATATCTCAGACAATAGGATTCGCAAGTATTCTATGGAAAATAAATGGAGTGAAAAAAGAACAAAATATAAACAAAATATAAACAGAAAAGTCATTGAAAAAACTGAGAAAATAATGACTGATGATATTTTGAGTTATAAAAAACTTCACCTTGAAACAAGTATGATGATACTAAATGCACTAAATGCAGAGTTAAAGGATAGCAATAAACTATTCTATTACGTAGATAAATTGAGAGTTACAGATGGAAATACATCAACAGATTTTATAAACGAAAAAAAACTAGAAAGTATTAACGATAAAAAAATCTTAAATTTAACTACGGCACTTGAAAAACTGCAAAAAATGCAAAGAGAAACACTAGGAATACTTAATGTAAAAGATGAGTTAGAACTGAAGAATAAGACAACTGAAAATAATATTGCACAGCAATGGTTAGATGCATTATTACAAAATGAAAATTGTGAAGAAAATTTACTTTCAAGTAGACAAGAAAAATATAGGAAAAATCCAGTTTTATTCTGTAATGAGGTATTATCATTTACACCTGATGAATGGCAAAAAGAAGTTTTATTAGATATAGCAAATTCTGATAAAGTATCAATTAGATCTGGTCAAGGTGTTGGTAAAACATCTTTAGAGGCATGTATATTGTTATGGTTTTTATCATGTTTTAAGAATGCAAAAATAGTAGCTACAGCTCCAACAATGCAACAATTATTTGATGTTTTGTGGGCTGAAGTTTCGAAATGGTTGAATAAATCTCAAGGTTTAAAAGAAATATTAGAGTGGACTAAGACTAAAGTTTATATGAAAAATAATTCTGATAGGTGGTTTGCTACAGCTAAAACAGCAACAAGGGCAGAAAACATGCAAGGATATCATGAAGATAATATGTTATTTATTGTAGATGAAGCTTCTGGTGTTGCTGATCCAATTATGGAAGCGATTTTAGGTACTTTATCAGGAGTTAATAATAAACTTTTATTATGTAGTAACCCAACAAAAACTACAGGAACATTCTTTGATAGTCATCATAGAGATAGATCATTGTATAAAACTCATGCTGTAAATTCACTAAATGTTGAAAGAACAAACAAAGAGAATATACAAAGTTTAATTAAAAAATATGGTGAAAATAGCAATGTGGTTAGGGTAAGAATATATGGAGAATTTCCTGTTGATGAAGATGATGTAATGATTCCACTCCAATTTGTTATGAATGCAATAAACTATGAGTATGAAATTGGAGAAATTGAAAGTATACATATATCTGCTGATATTGCAAGATTTGGAGAAGATAAAACGGTAATTGGTTCTAAAATCAATGAAAAGATAGAATTTAACAAAATTATTAATGGCCAAGATACAATGCGCACAGCATCAGATATAGCGATTTTATTTCTAGAACTCCAAGAAAAGTATAAATTTAGAGGAATTATTTCAGTTAAAATTGATGATAGTGGAGTTGGTGGAGGAGTTACAGATAGGTTAAGACAGATAAAAAAATCTGAATCAAATAAATATAAAAATATGGATATTCTTCCAATTCAATTTGGAAGAAAAATTAAACATAAATATTTTGATGATTCAACTACTTTAATGATGGGTATATTGAAAGACCTATTAAGTATTGAAAATGAAGATAAAAGACCTCATGTAAAATTGCCTGATAATGATGATTTAATTGGACAGTTAAGCTGTAGAAAATACTATATGACAGATCAAAGCAAAATGAGAATAGAAAGTAAAAAGGACATGAAAGCACGTAATATAGCTTCACCTGATGAGGCTGATTGCGTGTTATTATTATGTTTGCCAGTAAACACAAATGAAAAGGTGAGAAATGGAATCAATTACTAAAAACAAGAAAAATAAAGTTCAAGTAAAAATAATTAAAGAAAATAATGTAAGTGCGAGCGCAAATAAAACATATGAAGAAAAAAATTTAGACTATTTAAATTCAGGAATTGGATTAAGCGACTACATAAACCCTGATGTAGCACTTGATAATTATCTTCAAATAGTAAATCACTCATCTATCCTTCCGCAATGCATTAGAGCCTATAAAAATAATGTTGCTGGATTTGGAATTGGAGTAAAATATAAAGATCAGTTTAATGGTGCAAAAGAAACTGATGATATGAAAAAAGAGTTTGATAATCTTTCTTTTATTATTGATTGTTTGACATTAGAAAAAAACACAAAAGAATTATTTGAAGAGGTTATTGACGATATGGAAACATATGCAATTTCATTTGTTGAAGTTATTAGAGATGCAGAGGGAAAGGTAGTAGAGCTTTGCAAGATTGAAGACCCGTCAACAATTTTGAAATCAGCACTTCAAAAAGAGTGTGTAGATGTAATATTTGAAAAGAATGGTTTGTATATCACAAGACCTAAAAGATTTAGAAAATATAGACAAAATGTAAATGGAGAAACTATCTATTTTAAAGAGCTAGGTGATCCACGTACAATGGATATGAGAACTGGAGAATATATTGATATTTCATCATCTTCTCAATCTTTTAAATTAGCTAATGAAATAATAGAATTTAAAATTGGTAGAGGTATATATGGAACTCCAAGGTGGATTGGAACAGTAATTAGCACAGATGGAGCAAGGCGTGCCGAAAATTTAAATGAGAATTATTTTATCAATGGCAGGCATACTCCAATGATGATCATAGTTAAAAATGGTACATTATCAGATAAAAGTTGGGATGATTTACAACAATATGTAAATTCAATAAAGGGAGAGGCTGGACAACATTCATTTTTAGTACTTGAAGCTGAAAACTTTGAGGGAAAGACTGTTCTAGATGATAAATCAAATGTTGAAGTTGAAATAAAACCTTTAGCTGAGATATTGCAGAAAGATGAATTATTTTCTAATTATATTGAAAGTTCAAGAAAAAAGATACAATCAGCATTCATGTTACCTGATATTTTTGTTGGATATTCAACTGATTACAATAGAGCTACTTCTTTTGCTTCTATAGAAATTACCGAAAAGCAAGTATTTACAGGATATAGGCGTTCTTTAGAATGGATTATAAATAATAAATTATTAAATGATTATAATTTTAAATATGTTGAGGTTTATTTTAAAGGACCTGACCTTACCAATATTGATGATTTATTCAAAATACTAACTATCGCAGAAAAGGGAGGATCAATAACTCCTAATTTCTTAAAAGAACTTACATATAAAACAATTGGAAAAGAATCAGAAGATTTTAAAAACGATTGGGCTAATATTCCACTCGCTGTACAACAAATGCTAATACAACAAGAACAGCTAAAACAGCAACAAATTAGTATAAATACTGAACAAACACCAAAATCAAATGAACAAATTATAGATAATAAACAAAATGATGAAATATCTAAAAATACAAATGATGAATTAATATCTCACTTAAAAGATGTTAAAAAACAAATGTTGAAACTACAGAAAATACAGGTAAATACAAATGTTTGAAGATGTCATTAAATTAATTGATGTTATTTTAAAAGCAGATGAAGAAGATAAGAAAAAAGAACTAAAGAAAATAGGATATGTAAATATTGATGAAACTATTGAAATGATAAACAATATTGAGAATAAATTTGTAGATACATTTGATGAGGCGTTAGATGTTGTTAGCGATGAAATTGATGAAAATATAGATATTAATAATATTAATGAATACATGAAGAGTATTCAAGACAAGATTAATGATTCAAAATTAGATGACTTTATGAAGAAAGAGTATGAAGATAAAATCATAAGATTTGGTAATTCATATTTAAAACAAAATGATAAAGACTTGTTTTTTAACACTCCATCAAAATTTACTTCGAAATTTGTAAATGAATGGAGTGAAAACTTAATTAAAAGTACAAATGAAGAAACTGTAACATCAATAAGAAGCGTTTTGCAAAAAGGAGTTAATGATGGAAGTTCTATTGAAGAAATAGCACTTAATATAAGTAGTAGTCATGGATTGTCTAGAGAGAGAGCTAGAACAATCGCTTTAAATGAAACTTTACGAGCTCACAGTTATGCAAGAAATGAAGCAGCTATTCAAAATCCTTCAGTAGTTAAATATATGTGGAGGCATTCTGGAACAAAAGGAATAAGCCCAAGGAAAGTTCATATAGACTTAGATGGAACAGTCATAGAAAAAGGTAAATATTTTGATGTAAATGGATATGATGCTAGATTTCCAAGAGATACAATGCTTCCAGCTAAAGAAAGTGTAAATTGTCATTGTACCTTTGAAGAAATAATAAATGAAGATATTTTAGGATTATCACTTGAGGATAGACAAAAACTTCAAGAGGAAGCTATTGCAGAAATAGATAAGAAGGAAGGAAAAGATGAGTAGTAAAACTAAGATAATTAATATTGTTACTGATAAAACTATTCTTGATAAAATAAAAAACTATTTAAGCATTAAAAACAAATTAATAGATAATAGAATTTGTGATATTTATAAAAACATTGGAGAAATATATGAAATTAGATGGGATATAGCATTTTGTCAGTCTTTACTGGAAACTGGCAACTTCGCTTTTGGCAATGATGTTAAAGTGACTCAATATAATTTTTGTGGGTTAGGTGCTATTGGTGGAGGTGCATGTGGAGCTAGTTTTAATAATATAGAAGATGGTGTTGAAGCTCATATTCAACATCTATTTGCATATGCTTCTACAAAAGAATTACCAAAAGAAAGAAGGCTTATAGATCCAAGATTCAAGTATGTTAATCGTGGGTTTGCGACGCATTGGGAAGACTTGAGCGGTAAATGGGCAGCATCAAAAGATTATCATATAAAAATTTTATCGATCTTTGATAGTATTAACAAAATATTTTAGTATACACATTGTAAAACAAAAATTAAATAATTATAAATGAGAGATAATACCATTTAAAGTGGAATTATCTCTTTTTTTATGTCAAAAACAAGAAAGGAGAACACATTGAACAATATTAAAAAAGCAATAGAAATAAAAGAAGCAAAAATTTCTTTTGTAAGCCTTGTTGATAAAGCTGCTAATATGGAAAATTTTTTGCTGATTAAAGAAAAAGATAATATACCAAGTTTCAATAGTTTTGGTGATATTCTGAAAGTTGATAATGAAAAACACTACATTACAGGTATTGTATATCAACCAATGACAGAGGATGCACATGGTAATTTTATGACGGAAAAAGAAATTGAAAAAGCTGCTTATTGGTTTTCTAAAAATAGCAACAGTGTTGATCTTCAACATGATTTCAAAAAAGCAAATGGAATATCAGTTGTAGAAAATTGGGTTACTAAATCTGAAACAACAATAAATGATAAAGTGGTGCCAGCTGGCACATGGTTATTAACAGTGGAAATAACTAATGATGACGTTTGGGCTAAAGTTGAAAAGGGAGAAATAACTGGTTTTAGCATGGGTGGCATTGGAGTATATAGTGATGACGATGTTGATATCTCAAAATCTGAGCAAGGCTTTATCAATAAATTTTTAAAAGCTTTAGGTTTAAAAGAAGAAAAGGTTGAAAAAAGTGATTTTATAGATAAATATCAACAAAGAAGTAAAGACACTAATTTTTGGACAGCACTAGATACTTTAGATAATGTACTCAAAAAAGGTAAATGGAATGATGATTCATATAATTATGATTATGAAGAAAATGAAGATAAAGTAAGAGAAACCTTGGAAGAATTTTCAATCGTAATACAAAATTTGTTAAAACAAGATAGTGTAATTAAAACACTAAAGAAAGAGGGAAAAGATATGGAAATTGAGAAATCTGGAAAAAGTCTTTCATCGGCAAACAAAAAGACTCTAAAAGAAATACATAGTAAACTTGGAGATTTTTTAGATGGATTTGATAATGAAGGACAGGAATCAAACAGTGAAACAAATATTGATAATGATTCAATTACAAAAATGATTAATGAAGCAGTTCAAAAAGCAGTTGAATCTACATTAACTAAAAGTGAAAAGAAGGAAGAAGAAGTAAAAGAAGTTGAACAAAGATTAACAAAAGAAGAAATAACAGAAATAATAAAAAATGAGTTTAGCAAATTAACTAAAGAAGAAGCAGGCACAAAAACTAATGAAGATTCTAAAGAAAATTTAACTAAAGAAGAAATTTCAGGAATTGTAAAAGACCAATTGTCTTCAATGTTAAAGGTTAGGCAAGTTTCAACTAATTTAAATGATGAACAAAAAATTGAAAAATCAAATATAAAAAATTGGTATTGTGGCGGAATTCTTTAATACGAAAATTAAAAAATGAATAAATATTTTGATAAAAGTCTCAAATTGGGGCTTTTTTTATTTTTACAAATGGAGGAAGAGAATGTTAAACAATAGACAAATAATTAAAGACACAACAAATACAACAGCAGATCTTGTAAATGGAGGTCTATTATTACCTGAACAATCAGAGCAGTTTTATGTGCAAGTTTTAGAAAATACAGTTTTAGGTGGTATGATTCGTCACCAAATGAAAAAATCTCCAACTGGAGAGATTGACAAAATTGGAATACAACCAAGGATTCTAAGGAAGAAAATTGAAAACACTGATGATAATTACAGAGTAAAACCAGATTACAGCAAATTGGAATATTCATGTGTTGCTGTAAGATTACCTTGGGAAATTACTGAAGAATCACTAAGACAAAATATTGAAAGAGAAAATCTTGAATCAATTATAGCGAATCTAATGACAAAACAAATGGGTATAGATTTAGAAGATTTATCTATTAATGGTGATATAGCAACTGCATCATCAGATCCTGACTATGATTTTTTAAAAGTTAATGATGGATTTATAAAAATATTAAAAGAAAAATCACATACAGAAGATAGAAGCTCTAAAAGTAGCGGAGAAATGTGTCTTGATGTTTTTTATGATGCACTTAAACAACTACCAAGCAAATATAATAATGGCACATTAAATTGGCTTATGTCTCCATCAAGAAAGCAGGATTGGGATAAATATCTTTACAATGAGTTTTTAAAGAATGGTGGCATGTTTGCAGATAGATTATTCAATAATCCAGCTGCTATTCAAGCTGTTGAAATACCTAAAATGCCAAATGACAAGATTATTTTAGTTAATCCTCAAAATTTAGCTATGGTTAACACATATAATGTAATAATTAGAAAAACAACTGAAGGACCACAAGCAATTTATCAGGATAAACGTTTTTATGTGGTTCATTTTGATTTTGATGTAGTTATTGAAGAGCCTGAAGCTGCTGTATTAATAACTGGATTAGTATAAGAGGTGCTTATGTCTAAAACATTAGAAAGTAAAACGGAAGTTTCTAATGCAGTAAGTGAAATAATTGAAGCATCAAGTGAGACTTTAATAAAAAAAGAACAGAAAAATAAACAAGTAAGTAATGAAAATCTTGTTAGATTACAATTAATAAAGGGATTAAGTTACTCTGGAATTATAACTGTTTCTATAAATAATCCAGAAATTGAAGTATCAAGTAAAGATGCTGAAACATTGCTAAAAACAGGGTATTTCATAAAAATAAATTAGCTTAAAATTGGTGGAGTGATGGATAATTTATGGATAGATACAAATGATGTGATTTTATATACAGATAATGAAAATATTAAAAATAGAGATACAAATAAATTAGAAAATGAAATACTAATGGCTCAATCATATATAAAATGGTTTACTAAAAATAATTTTAAGGATTTTATAGAAATACCTAAGGAAGTTAAACTTGCTGCTATTAAAATAACAGAATATCTTGCTGCAAAAAAAATAAATGAAGTAAATCACGAAGGGTATAACAGTGAAACATTTGATGATTATAGTTATACAAAATCTTCAAGTTTTAAAGATGAATTAGAACAACTAGGAATTGGTTTTTTACTTGCTCCTTACATGAATAACTTGACATCAACAATTACAATGAGGCTCAGAAAACTATGAGTTTTAATAGATTTTTAAATCATACTTGTTCAATTTATCATATACAAAAAAAAGATTCGCAGTTATGTTATGGATTAAGCAATAACAATGAATTTACATATAATTATGAGCCTAATACAGAAAATGCCAAGTGTCACTTTGAAATAAAAGATGTTGAAGCTACACTAACACAAGGTGAACCAATTAATGCTTTATCAAGAACTAATAAATTAACTCTTCCCCTTGATACTGATATCAAAATAAATGATAAGGTTATTGATACTACATTAAATAATCCGACTTGTGGTATGGAATTCACTGTTTCGTTTATTTATAAAGTTCAAGAACATCATATTGTTGCATTACTTTATAGATTAAATATTCAGGAGGCTTATTAATGGCAGATGATGAAATTATTACATTTGATGTTAGTGAATTAAATAATTTTATAAAAAAGCTCTGTGATGAAGGACAAGATAGCTTGCAAAAAGAAGTTGAAACTTGGTTTGATGCATTGGGAATTGAATTTTTGAGAATTATTCAAGATGAAATCATAAGAAAAGAAGTTGTTGATACTAGATTATTACTAAATTCATTTCAAAAAGGCTCGGAAGGCAACGAATGGACTATGAATGTTGATGGTCATGAACTCACATTAGAAGTTGGAACAAATATTAAATATGCAAAAAGCGTGAACGATGGGCATAAACAAAAAAGACGTTTTGTACCTGGAGAATGGAAAAATGATAAATTTGTTTATATTCCAAATGCTAAAACGGGAATGATGCTTACAGAAAAATTTGTTGAAGGTAAGCATTACTTTGAATCAGCATGTCAAATATTTGAAAAAATATTTGATAAAAGTTTAGAAAGAAAATTAGAGGAATGGGTAGCAAAATATGATGGAACAAATGGTAGCTAGTGTAATATCGAAAATAATAAAGATATCATGTATAGAAAGTTGGTATTTTCAAGAGCTTCCAGAAGGATTTAAATATCCTTCTCTTTATTTTCCGATAGAATGTATAACTAAAGATGATACATTAGATACATACATTGTCTGTTATATGATTTTTATGAAAATATTTCAATTGCATACATATGAAGCTAATGAAACAGCATTTAAAATAATTCATGAATTAAATAGACATAAAAATAAAATTGAAATATTAAATGAAGATGGTGCAACAACAGATAGTTATATTAGGTTATCAGAAATGAAAATGAGTAAATTAGATGAAGGGGTTGTCCAGTTACAACTAACTTGGAACACTCCTTTTTTATTTGAGACTATGGAGCCAATAAAAGTTCAAAATTTTACATTTAATTTGTTAAAAAAATAAAGAAGGTGTTTTTTTGGAAAATACAAATGAAATAAATAAAAAATCATATGTGAAAAGTAAAACTACAGATGTTTCTACGAAATATGCATTAGCTGATTTAAGAAAACATTGTTTTGAAATATTCAAAATTAGAGAGCATGCTTTTGATGCAATTACCTATAATTTAGATTCTTCAAAAACATATTCAAAGGATGAAATTGAAAAGGAAATTAAAAACTGGAAAACAAAAGGAGTGATTTAATTGTCTGGTGGAACATTTAATATCAATATCCCTAAAAAACGACCAGGAACATACATAAATATAAAGGCTGAACCTCAACCAATAAAAATGATTCAAGATCGTGGAACAGTAATAATTCCAGCGCTATTGAATTGGGGGGATTCTAAAACAATAATAGACATTAATTGTGATTCTCCAGATGATACTTATGAAAAAATTGGATACAGAATCACCTCTCCCGATTATCCAATATCAATTAGAGAGTCACTAAGAAAAGCATATAGAATAAAATTATTCAATTTAAATACAGGAGAAAAAGCAACTATAACAGAAGGAAATTTAACAATTACAGCTAAATACCCTGGAACACGTGGCAATGATATAATTGTTGTTATTACAGATAACGTACTACTGGGTAAGGATGTATATGTATTTTTAAGTACTAGGAAAGTTTTAGAATTTAATAGAGTAACAAAAATAGAGGATCTAACTAGTAATGATAGTTGGGTTCTTTTTTCAGGTTCAGGAGATTTAGAAAATAATGCAGGACTAAAATTAGAAGGTGGCACAGATAGTGTACCAACAAATGATGATATTTTAGATTTTATTGATGAATTAGAATTTCATAAGTTCAATACTGTTGCATTTCCATATGAAAGTCCTTCTTTAAAAATTTCTATAAAAACTATGATATATAACTTTAGGGAGCACATGGGTAAATTTGTTCAAGCTGTAGTTCCTAACATGCTTGATGCTGACTATGAAGGAATTATTTCCGTTGCAAATGGAGTTATTTTGAAAAATGGAGATATATTAGATGCTGCAATGTGCACATATTTTATAGCTGCTGCTACTGCTGCTGCAAGTAATACTGAATCAAATACTCAAGTTTTATATCCAGATGCACTTGATGTTTATAGTCGTAAAAATAACTCAGAATCAGAAAATTTAATCGATAAAGGTCAAATATTCTTCTCTAGAACTGACAATGCAGTTGTTATTGAAAATGATATAAATTCTCTTACATCATATAATGAAACTGGAATTGATAATTTGAAAAGTAAAGATTATACCAAAAATCGAGTAATCAGAGTATTTGATACTTTCAGGGAAGATTGTCAAAGAATATTTAAACCAAATAGATACGATAACAATGAAGAAGGATGGGGTCTTCAAGAAAGCGATGGTAAGATACTTCTCACTTCTTATAAAGACGTTAATGCAATAACTGATGTAAATTTTGATACTGATTTTCTAGTTGATAGAAAACTTTCAGTACATGACTCAACATACTTTGATATTTTATTAAAACCAGTTGATTCATCAGAAAAATTATACATGTCCATATGGACAAGATAATAAGGGGGTTAATATATGTCTAATCAAGTACCTCACAGAGAACGTATGTCCATGCGTGAAGGTGGACTTTATGTGGATGGTAGGAAAGTACTGGATGTTGTAAAAGCATCTTTTAAATGGACTCCAGAAGTCATGCAAACAAGGTCAGTTGGCCAACATGGAAAATGCTCACGTTATGTAGGCTATGAATTAAAAGGATCAATAGAAGAATATAAATCAACTCCGTGGACCAAAAATATGATTCAAAAATATATGAATACGGGAGAAACTCAAAGATTTACTCTACAAGGTACAGCAGATGATAAAAATTCTGATTATTATAAGGCAAATGGAATAGATAGATATACTCTAACTGAGGTAGTTTTTACAGGCGATATATCATTACTTGAACTAGATGCTGAGGATAAGAATGGAGCAAAAAATGTACTGCAATTTTCAGCATATGATGTGCAAATTTAAGGAGGGAAATAAATGATTGATTTTGATACAAATAATTCTAATGTAACAAAAGATTTAAGTTATTTTATGGTAGAAAAAAAGGACGAAATAGTACATTTTAAAGGTCCTGATTCTTTTAAAGATAAGGATGGGAATGTAATTATATTTGAAGCAAGGCTTTTAAGTATAGACGAGATTCAAAATTTTAATAAGGAATGCTCAAGAAAAAATTTTATTAAAGATAAAAATGGGAAAGTTGTTTTTAAAAATGGGCTTCCTCTTTATGAAGAAAAAATTGATGGAATGATGGCAGCAGGACTTCTTATTTCTGAATCACTGATTTATCCTAATTTAAAAGATGAAAAGATAATGAAATTTTATAATTGTTATGATGCAATTGAGATATCTAGAAAAGTTTTTAAAACTGCAAGTGATTTTAACTACGTTCTAGAGCAGGTACAAAGAATTAATGGACTTGATAAAGATGAAAATCTTGAGTTAGATGACAAAATTGAAGAAGCAAAAAACTAATAGAGAGTGGAAATTTTTTAGGGTATTGGGCTCACCTTTTATGGCAAAGAAAAGGTCTTAAGCCATGGGAATTTCACTCTCTTTCTTTACGCCAAAAAATATTTCTAATTGCAAGTGAAGAAATTGATATAAAAGAACCAAGTAGCCAGTTAGGTCAAATAATTGAAATTTTACTGCAGGTTTTTTCTAGTGAATCAAATGATTAGAGGTGTTATATGGCTACATTATCAGCAATATTGCAATTAAAAGATGAAATCTCTGACAAGTTAAAAAATATTGGAGATTCTGCAGAAAAGTTACAAAATTCATTTAAAAATACTTCAAGCTCAATCTCTAGTGGTCTATCAACTGGGATTGAAACCATAGATAGGTTTAAATCTACTATGAGTGGGTTCGCAAATGATATTCAAAGACCAATTTTAGAATTTGTCAATGGATATAGTGACGCATTTACAAAAATATCAGAAGGAACAGGCAAGACTGGTGATGATCTCACAAATTTAGTAGAAAGATTTAAAAATGTATCAATAAATACTGGAAGCAATTTAAGCGATGTAGCAACAGCTATAGCTAACTTAAATTCAAAAACTGGAGAAACAGGAAAAGGATTAGAAACTTTATCTGAATCATATCTAAAACTTAGTTCAGTATCAAAAGAAGGTGTAGGAAATTTAATTGATAATGGAACTAAAATGGCAACAGCTTGGAAGCTTACAGGTGTAGAAGTACCTGATAGTCTTGATAAAATTTATACAGCTTCCCAGAAACTTGAAATGTCAATACCTTCATTAATGAACATAATATCAGAATCTGGTGCCAAAATGACAAAAATGGGACTTGACTTTGATACATCAACTGCTATTTGGGGTAGTTTTGCAAAACAAGGAGTTGATACAGAAAAGGTATTAGATAGCTTATCAGAAGGAGTAAAGAAACTATCAAAAAGTGGTTGTGAAGATATAAACAAGGGCATGCTTGAGATAATTTCTAGTATAAAAAATGCTGGTACTGAAACAGAAGCAACTAAAATAGCTATGGATAGTTTTGGGCAATCAGGACAAATGATGGCAAAAGCTATTAGAGAAAGCACTCTTTCTATAGACGAATTAGCAAATTCTCTTAAAGATTCTCAAGGATCAATAGCAAAAGCTGCTGAAGGTTCAACTTCATCCTTTGATAAGTTCAAAAATAAAGCAACTATAATATTTGGTGAAATAAAAGAAAAAGTATCTAATGTGGCTGAAGGTATAAAAGATAAATTTAAATCTGCTTTTGAAACTGTAATGGGTGTAATGTCTCATTTAACAAGTGCAGTTGGTAATTTCGATGTTGGCGGTTTTATAAGTGATAGTAGAGATAAGTTTATTGATTTTGAAGATAAAATGAATGAAGTCTTTACTTTAACTCCAGATATATCAGCAGCTGGAATGAAAAAAATGGGAAATCAAGCTAAACAATTAGCTGCGGAAATGGGAATACTTCCAGAAAAAGTAGTACCTGCTGTTTATGAAAGTTTAAGCTCGGATGTACCTGTTGAAAATGTTTTTGATTTTGTAAAAACTGCGTCAAAAGCAGCAATTGGAGGTAGTACAGAACTTCAAACGGCTGTAAATGGTATAACTACAGTCATAAATTCATATGGAGAAGGTGTACTTGAAGCATCAGAGATATCTGATTTAATGTTTGTAACTGCTAACGCTGGTAAAACTTCATTTGGTGAATTATCTTCTAGTTTATATAATGTATTGCCTTCTGCAGTTTCTGCTGGTGTTAGTTTTCAACAAGTATCGGCAGCTCTTTCTACTATTACGGCTCAGGGAGTTCCAACAGCTGGCGCAACAACTAAGCTTAGGTCAGCTATTGATGAACTTAGTAAAGCTGGAACAAAAACTGATAAAGCATTTAGAGAAGTTGCGGGGAAAGGCTTTAAAGAGTTTGTAACTGGTGGAGGAAATATACAAGAAGCGCTACAAATGCTGGAGAAAAAAGCGAAGGATTCAAACATTGGTATAAATGAGCTTTTTTCATCAACTGAAGCAGGTGCTGCAGCATTAATGTTAACTGGAACAGCTACAGAAAAATTCTCAAGCGACTTAAAACTCATGGCAAATGCAGCTGGTACTACAG
Organism: Clostridiaceae bacterium; assembly: GCA_031549885.1. Taxonomy (GTDB): domain Bacteria; phylum Bacillota; class Clostridia; order Clostridiales; family Clostridiaceae; genus WQUF01. The sequence continues at coordinate 10,674 of JAVBPD010000063.1, read as the reverse complement.
AACAACAATTTAAGCGTATGGATAATTCGCTAAAAAGAAATATTGAAAAATTAGAAACTTATATGGATGTAGTTAAAATAACTGTTGGAGGTATTGTAGCAGGTTTCTTAAATGAAGGCTTCAATATGATGTATAAACTTGCAGATCTTGTTGTAAATTTAGATTTTGTTAAGAACATAAAGACAGGATTTGATGAGTTTAATAATTCCATGAAGGAAGGTAGAACAATTGCAGGGGCGCTATATGATGCATTTACTCCAATTTTTGGAGAGGGAATAGCAACAGATATAGCTGATTTAGCTGATTTAGTTCAAAATTTTATTAAATCACTTAAAGATGGAATGAGTCCATTAACTGCATTAGATGAATTATTAGATAAGGTATTTTCTCCAAGATCATTATTTTCAAATCAATCTAATGATAAACAGTATGAAAGTATAGCAGAATCAATTCAAAATTCACTGGGAGAAGCTATAAATAATGCTATAGATTCTGGAAATAAATTTTTAGATAAGTTTTTAACCGGAATAACTAATTCATTACCAAATGCAGGCTCTTCTATGGCTTCAATATTTACTTCTTTATTTAATTTAGCATTAAATGGAATTAAGTTATCATCAGATATTGCCCAAAAATTGATGACATCAATATCAGATGGTATTTTAAATCATGGACCAAAATTGATTAAAGCTGGTACAGATTCAATTAATAATTTTATAAAAGGCATTCAAGATAAAACACCAGAATTAACAAAAAAGGCTTTAGATATTGTTATGGGTTTAATTAATAACATGTCTCAAAATGTACCTAAACTAATTGAATCTGGAAAAGAGATGTTGAATAACATCATACAAGGGTTTATTTCAAACATTTCAAAATTGGGAGAATTTGCAACAAAACTTGTATCTTCAATCGCTAGTTATCTCATGCAGAATAGACAACAAATATTTGATGTTGGATCTAAGATTGTTGGTAGCCTATTTGATGGTTTAGGATGGATAATAGAACAAATTCCAAGATGGTGTACACAAGTAATTGGTGCTATTGGATCTTTTTTAATAAGGCAAGGGCCTACACTTATAAAAACAGGAATGCAAATGATAGCTTTCTTTATAGAAGGCTTTTTTAGTATGCCTGGAGATTTAATGGATAAATCAGGTGGTATTGTAAGTAAATTATTCACAGTGCTTACTGTTGCTATTGCTGGATATAAAGTTGCAATGACTGGTGCTACAATTGCAACTAATATATTTGCTTTTGCACTTAAAGCAAAGGAAATTGCATTAGGAGCTGCGAGTATAGCAGGTAAAATATTTACAGCGGTAACTGACGGACAAACAATAGCAACTACAGCTGCTACAGTCGCTCAAAAAATATTCAATGCAGCTATGGCAATTAATCCTTTTGTAGCAGTAACAATTGGAATTATGGCACTTATAACAATTATTACTTATTTATGGAAACATAATGAAGGTTTTAGAAATGCAATAATAAATATTTGGGAAGGAATTAAGAATTTTTTCTCTGGTATTGGAGATTTCTTTAAAAATGTATTTTCAGGAGCTGGAGATGGAATAAAAGGTTTTGTATCAGGTATTGGAGATAATTTTCATAGAATTAAAGACAATATTGGCAATGCATTTAATTCAATAAAAGATAACATTGGAAAATTTGGTTCTGGTATAGGTGAAAACTTTAATAAAGTAAAAGATAATGTGATAAATACATTTACTTCACTTCCTGAGAATGCAGGAAGGTTCATATCAGGAGTAGGAAAGTATTTTGAATTATTAGGTAATAATGCTAAAAATACATTTCAAAATTTGGGGAACAATGTTAAAAATACATTTCAAGATTTAGGAAACAATGCTAAAAATATTTTTGATAACCTAAGTAATAGTGCCAAAAATACATTTCAAAATCTAGGAAATAATGCAAAATCAGGGATTGGAACACTTAAAACTAATATTACAGAAGGTGTTAATTCAGCAGGCAAAGCATTAAATGATGGCTTTAATAATGTTAAAACCACTGTTTTTGGTGTTATTACATCAATTATAGATGTTGTTAAAGATAAGTTTGATTTTGTAGGGAAATTTATTAAAACAGTTATTGATAATGTGAAAAATATATTTAAACAAGGTTTTGAAATAATCAAGACGATTGTTTTAGGTGGAATTCTTTTAATATTAGATGTTTTCACAGGTAATTTCAACAAAATTGGTTCAGATGCAAGTCAAATTTTAAATAAAATTGCACAAAGTTTTAGAAGCATTTTTGAATCTATAAAAAGTATAGTAAAAGGTGCTATTGATCTTGTTAGAGAAATCATATCTGCAGGAATCAATGTATGGGTTAATATATTTAATTCTGCTAAAGAAAAAATTATTAGTGTTTTTACAAATCTAAAAAGTGCCTTAGTAGATAAAATTGGCGAAGTAAAAAATGGAATTGTTAATGGATTTAATACTATAAAAGATGAAGCACCTAAAAAAATTAATGAGCTAAAAAATAATGTTATAAATACATTTAGCAGTATAAAAGATGGTGCTTTAAGTAAAGTTAATGAAATAAAAAGTAATCTTGTAAATGGCTTTAGCAACATGAAAGATGGTGCTATAAGCAAGGTTAGTGAAATAAAAAATAATCTTGTAAATAGTTTTAACAGTATGAAAAATGATACTGTAAATAAAACAAATGAAATGAAAAATAGCACTATAAATTCATTCATGGCACTAAGAAACGAAATACCAAAGAAAATTAATGAAATAAAAGATTCTGCAATTAATACCTTTACTACTATGAAAAATTCAATAGTTCAAAAAGTTGCTGAAATAAAAGATAACATAGTTAACTCTTTTGTGCAGATAAAAAATTTAGCGATTCAAAAAGTTGCTGAAATAAAGGATGGAATTGTAAATAAATTCACAGAAGTGTTAAATTGGCTTCAGCAACTTCCAGCAAAACTGGGTGCATTAGGAACAAACATGTTCAATGCCATGAAAGATGGAGCTTCAAATGCTATTTCTACAATGGGTGGAGTTATTAGATCAGGGATTGATAATGCAATAGCATTTATCAAAAATCTACCTAGTGAGATGATGCAATGGGGAGCAAATATGATAGGTGGATTTATAGATGGTATTAAATCAAAAATTGGAGCTATCGGAGATGCCGTTCAAGGAGTTATGGGAAATATAAGAAATCATCTAGGATTTAATTCCCCTGCCAAAGAAGGTGAAGGAAGATTTATCACCATCTGGGGTGGAAATATGATAAAAGGCTTTATAGATGGTATATCACAACATAGTCCTTTAGTTGGGCAAACGGTTCATGAACTTATGAATAATGTTTCAAGAGTGTTTAAGTCAACTGGCGAAAATACAAAAGGCGTTTTTCATTCAATGCTTAGCCATGTTAATGAAAGTGTGAATTCAAGTGCTAAGGCAATATCAAACTCTATGCAAACAGTACATGAAGCAGCTAAAAGTAAAGTGCCTGAAATAAAAGACACTCTATTGGAAGCAACAAAAATACCTGATATTAAAACAAATATTGATATAGTTAAAAAAGAGAATAAAATAGCAAATAATATAGCTCCAAAAGACCCAATTAAGATAGCTCCAAAAGACCCAATTAAGATAGCTTTAAAAGACCCAATTAAGATAGCTTTAAAAGATCCAGTTAAAACACTTGCGGATACAAACCCAATAGAAATAAAAGATTCAATTAAGGTAGTTTCAGATGTGAAACATATAGATAAAAAAGATCCAGTTAAAATAAATACAAATATAAAGCCTATTGAGCCAAAAGACCCAGTTAAGATTCTTGGAAATATGAGCCCTGTAATACCAAAAGAACAGATTAAAATAGATGCAAATATAAATCCTGTAGTATCCAAAAATCCAGTTAAAGTAGAAACTGCTAACATAAAGAATAATTTAAAGAATCAAATAAGTAAAGATAGTATTTCAGAGTTGGCAACTAGTTTCGTTGATAAAATAGTTGAAAGTTTAAAAGATAAAGTGTCAGAAATAAAAAATATATTTAAAGATATATTTAAAGATACAAACTTAAAAGAACAACTAACACAACCTTCTGCGCTTAAGCCAAATGCTTTAGAATCTAAACTACCAGATATACAAACTAATGTTTCTAGCTTAGATAATAATATAAAAAAGGCTTCAGATATCAATGTAAAACAAGTGGGGTCAACTAATCAAGCAAGAGACATAAATATAAATGCAAAAGAACGAGTAGAAGCTATTGCTCCAGTAAGTAGAAGTGTTGGTGCTAACATAAATAATAACCCACAACAAAACAAACAAACTGCAACTAAAAAAGAGATAACATTAACGATTAATGGTAAAGGATTAATAAAAATAGATTCAACTACAAATAAAAATGATGTTATTAAGATAATTCAAAATGAAATAAAACCAGTTCTAATTAACATGCTAAGTCAAGAAGTGAGCGAGCATGGAGATGGGCACTATGAGTTTTAAAACAAGTGAGGTTGATTATCATGGCTTCAAAATATCAATTTTGGCTCACATGGAATAATGAAGCTGATAAAATCAGGATACCAGTACTTCCTGATGAATATCATGTGAAAATTGGAAACAATGATGAAAGTGTTGATGTGGCAGGTCTAGGAGAAACAACGGTTCTGCAAAACAGACCTGCTTTTTATGTGTCATTTTCATCATTTTTTCCTTCAACTTATTTTAAAGGTTGCGAAGTGGGTGTAATACCTCCTTCAACATATGTAAAAAAAATAAGGCAATGGAAATCAGCAGAGCAATTAAAACCATGTCACATCATAATTACATCAAGCGATGTAAATTTTTTTTGTACAATAGAAAATTTTGAATACTGGGAAAAGGGTGGAGATGTTGGAACTCTTTATTATTCAATAGAATTAAAAGAATTCAGAGCGATAAAAATGAGAAATATTTCATTTATATAGATTTATACAGAGGTATAAAAAATGGGGAAAACAAAAGCAATAATTAATCCGGAAATAAAAAGAATTGACAATAGAATATTAAATAGCATTTATACACTTCAATATGGAGATGACTTAGTTACAATAGCAAAAAAAAATGGTCTTAATTCTTGGTTAGATGTCTATAATTTAAATTCAAGAAAAATTGGACCTAATCCTGATAATGCGAATGATTTTAAAACATTAAAAGTAAGGTGATTATATGTCAAAGCCACGACAACAATTAATACTTATAGGTGGTGGAGGAACATTTGATATCACCAATTTTGTTGAAAGCACAACTATAAGTGGTTCAAAAGGAACACCACCAAGATCATTAGAAGCAACACTTGTGGATGCAAATGATGAGTCTGGACATGATAAAGTGCCAATTGATATATTTCAAGGTAATCAATGCATTTTTAGATGGGATGGAGAGGAACTATTTAGAGGTACTTTTTTTGTGCAATCACATACAAAAGCAAAACATCTTCCAGTTAAAGCTTATGATAACATGTTTTATCTTGCTAACAACAAAGATAGTTTTAATTTTGAAAAAAAGACAGCATCAGAGATTTTTAAGAAATTATGCAGTCAATTTGGAATTCAATCAGGAAAAGTTAGCGATACAGGATATATAATACCATCGCTTCCAAAACCCAAAACAACAATATGGGATGTTATGGCTGACGCTATAAGCATAACATACAAAGCAACGGGTAAAAAGTTTTATATATATAGTGACAAAGGAAAAGTTAATCTTATAAATAGAAAAGAATCTATTAAAACTTTTGCAATAACAGAGAAAATAAATTTAGTGGATTATCAATATGAAAAAAACTTAGAAAAGCTTGTAACTCGAGTTAAAAGCATTAATGCTGAAGGGGATGTTGTTGCATTTAGTCAAAATTCTAGTCTTGAAAGTAAATTTGGAATCTTACAAGACATAGATGAAGTTAGCAGTGATTTATGCAAAGCTCAAATTAAAGAAAGAAATAAAAAAGTTTTAGATGAGAATAAACCTCAAGAAATGATAAAGTCCTTAACTGCTGTAGGAGAATCAATTATACGATCTGGAGATGCAATTATATTAACTATTGATTCACTAAAAATAAAAGGAAGTTATTATGTGGACAGTGATAGTCATACGTTTAAAGATAATTATCATGAGATGCAATTAAATTTAACAAAAACTGATGACTTTTAGAATATTAAAAGAGGAATTAAAATGAAACAATATTCAAGCGTTAAGTCAGTAATAAATGATATGATTAAAAATAGCAATAATTCAGGGATTTATACTGGAAAAGTAACTAAAGAAAAACCTAAACTAGAAATAGATGTATTTGAAGCGGAAATGACTTTATATAAAACAGATATTATTGTACCGAAGATGAAAGTAAAGATAGATGGTGGAAAGTCAGAAATTGAATATGATTTAGAAGTAGATGATATTGTATACCTAATTAGACATGACAAAAGGTATATGATAATTGGAAACAAAGATGAAGATGATGAAGATGGAGATGAGTAGATGTCTTTAGAGAAAGAGATTGATATCATAGAAATAATAGAAGAAGACTTACAGCCTAATCTTACATATTACATGGACTTTGATAAGGGCAGGATAATTGGCAGAATTGATGGACTTGAGGCAATCGATCAATTTGTTAGAAAAGCATTAATTACTCAAAGATTTAAATTTATTATATATGACGCTCAGTATGGCAGTGAGATGTATGTTACTGTATATAACGATAATACAACTAATGACTTAATTATTGCAGAGCTTCCAAGAATTATAACAGATTGTTTAATATATGATCCAAGAATTGAAGAAGTTTATGATTTTTCATTTGATATGAATCACGATTATTTATATATTTATTTTCATGTTAGAACAATATTTGGAACTATTGGAATTGAGACAACAGGACCTTTAGAATTTAGAAATGTAATATAATTTTTAAGATTTAAAAATGTAATAAGGTGATAGTATGTACGAATATTTAGACAAAACACCTGATGAATTATTAAAAATAATGCTTGAAGAAGCAGATATAAATGTTGATAAAAGGCAAGGAGCAGTGTTATATGACGCATTAGCTCCTTTTTCTATTGTACTTGCAAAATTGTATTACGATCTAAGTATCTCTTATGATCGTTTTGATTATAGAACTTCCTATAATGAATATTTAGATCTTTTGGCCGCACAAGCTCCATTTGGGCTTACAAGATTTCCTGCTGGTAAATGTAAGAGATATGTAAGAATAACTGGAATAGTTCCATCAATAGGGTCTAGATTTTTTTCTGATGATAACTTGTATTGGACATTTGATATAGATATTTCAGATAATTCTTATTATGTGATATGTGAAACCGCAGGTGAAATTGGAAATAAAACTGAAATTAATTCATTATTAGTTCCGTTAAATAATTATCAAGATTTACAAAAATGTATTTTGAGTGAAATAATTATACCAGGTTATGAAGTTGAAACAGATGAAAGTTTAAGACAAAGAATATATGAAAAAATCACTAAACCTGCTTTAGATGGAAATAAATTTCAATATGAAAAATGGTCTAAAGAATATCCGGGTATTGGTGGAGTCAAGGTATTTCCGCTATGGAATGGACCTAATACAGTTAAAGTTGTAATTATAGATAAATTAGGTGAACCTGCAAGTAATAAGCTTGTTGAAGAATTTCAAGATTATTTAGATCCAGGAATACAAGGGTTAGGCGAGGGTGTCGCCCCTTGTGGAGCGTTTGTAACTGTAATTGCTGCTACTTTCATAAAAATAGACATAAGTTTTACTTTAATAAGAAAGACAGATTATAGCTTAATAAAAGTAAAACAAGATATTGAATACGAAATAGATCAATATTTTAAAAAAATTAGTTTTCAAGAAAATGTTGTAAGGATATCAAGGATTGGAGCGCTTATTTTAGAAACAAATGAAACTATTGATTATGGTGATCTCAAAATTAATGGAGTATCTAATAATATATATTTAAACAATGAATCGGTACCAATTATGGGTGAATTGACAATAATAGAAAAAACAAGGGGATATAAATGAAACAGGAACAATATTATGAAATAATGCAGTCATATCAGCCTACGTTTTGGAAAGATTTTTTAGAAATGCGAGAGATTCTGAGATCTGGAGCAGGGTTACTAGATTCATCCCAAGATTTAATTAATATTTTTGTTGATGATGGTTTTATTCTAACAGCAAGTGAAAAGAAAATTTATGGTATTGAACAATTTTTTGGTTTTGATGGATCTAACAAAACACTTGATGAAAGAAAAAAGTATATTTTATTTAGATTTAAAGGGTTTAAAAAATTTAATGCAACACTTATAAAACAAGTTTGCGATTTTTTAATAAATAAAGATATTGAAGTATCATTTACCCCATCAAATATATTGCTTAATTTTAATGGCTTAGAAATATTGCAATATAATTGCATAAATGAATTTTATGATTTTTTATATATACGAAGACCAGCTCATTTGGGATTATTAATGACTGTGAAAATACTGAATCAATCGAAAACTTATTATGGAATTATCAATAATAGAATTCAAAAAAGAAGCAATAGATTTACTTTTGATAAAGACATCACATCAAAGATGAACATTTTCTATGGAACAAACTTATCTTCTATGCAAAAGAGAATCATAAGAACAAATCTTAATAAGCAAGAAAAAATAAAGCATAATAATTTTTATGGAATTTTAAGAAGTTTAGGAAGTTTAGTTCAGAAAAGAAGTATTGGTATAGATGCAAACAAGGAATTTAAAGTTAGCTCTAATTTGTACTATACAGTGAGTATCAATTCAATTGATCAAAAAAGAGTAATTCATACAAAGATGGATACTAAAAAACAATTTAAAACAGGTTGTTTTTGTGAAGGTTTTATAAAAATGACTCAATGTTTTGTTATTATAATGCAATGAAAAAGGAGGTTAAAACATGGCTACAGAAGAATCGTCATTAACTCAAGTTAGAGATTTTGAAAGATTTGTACTGACAGATAAAGGAGTTACTTTGCTAAGTAAACTTCAGACTGGCTCAGTCCTTGAAGTCACAAGAGTTTCAGTAGGGGATGGAGAAATAAATTTTGAAGATGTTAATATTAATGAGCTAAATGATTTAATACATTACACATGTGACACAACAGTAGTGCAAAATAAAAATAACAGCAATGGAACATCAACACTAACGGCAGAACTAACTAACGAGGGAAGAGAACAAGCAGTATTTATAAGTGAAATAGGTATTTTTGTGAGAGATCCTCATGAAGGAGAAATTTTATATGCGTATAGTTTTGTAAAAGTACCTACTTGTTTACCAATTTATTCAGGATATGAAATTGCTACAATTAAATGGGATTTGATAACCAGTATAGGAAATGCAGATAATGTTAAAGTAGAAATCAAAAAAATTGTTGTAGACTATGATGAATTTCATAATTATTTAGGAAATTTTCAATCAAATTTTAACACTCAAGTTGAAGCCATAAATAGGAATTTCAGCACTGTAAATAATGATTTAAAAGGTTTTTTTGAACAGTATGAAGAGAGATATACAAACCAATTAGAAGATGTTGTTTCAAGTATTGAAAATAGGTTAAGAGTTCAACTAGAAGAAGCAGATGCGTTAAAAAGAAATCTTGAACAAATACTAGGAAACTCTGATTTATTAAGAGAAATGAATGAAATTAAATTAGTAAATGAGAGATTGAGAAAAAATGATGAAACATTTGCAATTGAAATAGCATTTTTAACAGATAAAGTTCCATATGGATATAAAAACATGCTTGTTGAAAATTTCGTTGATCTTTTAGATTTTGATATAGATGGAGATATATCATTTATTGGATATGAAGAAGAGTTATTTACTGAAAACTTCAGTAATTTAGCAAACTTCAAATTTGAAGGAGATGTAACAACTATAGGTTATGAAGGTAAAGCATTTTCAGAAAACTTTGTTGATATAAGCAAAATTAAACTTGCAAGTGGAGTTTATGATAGCCAAGCTAAAAGGATTTATATATAGAAAGAAGGTGATAAAATGACGATTATGCCTATTTTACCTACAATTTCTGATGCTGATAGAAGCTTAGGAGTTAAAACAAATGGTTTTACTATATATTATACAGTAATTGACATGGACAGTATAAATGTAAATGTAACTGAATATTTAGATGATGTGTTATTAAGATCATATACTCCTGTGTTAGATGAAACAAATGCGATATCTGTTAGTAATAATACAGTTTCAAATTTAGCAGCAGGTACTCATACAATTAAAATTGAAGCAAAAGATACAAGCAAGGCAAGCGAAAAAAGTGTACGTATATATACATTCGATATAACTAATAGCGCACCAATAATATCAGGTGAGGATACTGACATTGGAGATAAACCAATGCCTTTTTCATTTTCATATACTGTATCAGATGAAAATGAAGATATTGTAACTGTTAAAGAACTGTTAGATTCAAAAATTATAAATAGTTATACTGTTGAACTAGGAAAAGAATATACATTTGTTATATCACAAGATGAATTTAAAAAGATAGCACTAGGACAACATATCGCAAAAATAGAAGCTTCAGATGGTAAGAGCAAGTCATCAAGGTATTTTACATTTAGAAAAACAGGAACAGCTCCA
>JAVBPD010000105.1:0-38547 GCA_031549885.1 Clostridiaceae bacterium | reverse complement strand
AATTGTATCATTTTTTAACCTGTAGGTAGGCCTTAAATCAGTGCCGTGGATTTCTGTAACCATATTATTTTTAGCCATAAACTTCTCCAATATAATAATTATATTAATGTTTATGCTTAAAATAAAAATTATAGAACAATTGCTAAAAAAATTTAAATTAAGGCCCAAGCATAGCTTGGACCTTTTAATAAATATTAATTTGTATAAACTGTTTGAATTGTAGTTGAAACACCTTTTTGATTTGCATTTTTAGCAAAGGTTTGAGCATTATTTAAAGTGCTAAAGGATCCAATAAAAACTGTATATGAACCACCACTAATTACAATGTATGCATCAGAATAACCTAGAGATTTTACACGGCTTAATTGTTTATCTGCATCAGGTTTACTATTAAATACACCTGCAGTCACTCTATAGAGAACTTTTGTATCTATGGTAACTGATACAAAACAATCAATTCCATTTTTCTTCACACTATTTACAAAACTATCAGCATTAGCTTTACTTGAAAAAGAACCAACATACACTCTGTATAATCCATTATATTGAGCAATATAAGCATCATTGTAACCATGTGCTTTCACATTCTTTAACTGAGTTTCAGCATTGCTCATCATGCTATAAGATCCTGCAACTACCCTATATAAAGTTTGAGCATTTACATTTTTAAGACAACCAAAAACTGCAATGAAGAGAATTATAGGTATCATAATTCTTTTAAAAACTTTATTCATTTTAATGGCCTCCTTATAAATTAATTGCATTGCAAACTATAATTATATAAAATATTTTAACAAAATTATCCTATATAATTTACTATTATTATAGCATATAATTATTAAATATTCAAAAAATATTAATTATCTCCATTATATTTTTATACTTTAAGCCCAAATGCGAAAAATATAACAAAGAAAATTGATAATCCATATAAAATAGGATGTACTTTCTTATATTGTCCAGTTGCAACCATTAAAACTGTATATACTATAAACCCAAATGAAATCCCCTTTGAGATGCTAAAGGTAAGCATCATTACAACAATAATTATAAATGTTGAAACTACTTCTATGAAATTTTTAAAATCAATTTCTACCATTGATTGCATCATTAATGCACCTACTATTATTAGAGCAGCGGCTGTGGCATTACCTGATACTAAGCTTAAAAATGGAGCAAATACTAAAGATACAATAAATAAAGTACCTGCAACCACCGAACTAAACCCAGATCTTGAGCCTGACTCAACCCCTGTAAGCGATTCAACATATGATGTTACTGTTGACGTTCCAATTATAGAACCAAAAATTGTTCCAGTTGCATCAACTATCATAGCTCTCTTTATACCGTTTTCAATAGCTTCTTTACTCAATGAAGATTTCATTCTACCAGTAATGGCCAAAAGCGTACCAGCTGTATCAAAAAAATCTACAAATAGCATGGCTACGATTACACCATAAAAATCTGGCCTCTTTATACAACTAAGAATAGTTTCTGGATTTAAACATGACCCAACAGCAGCTAAAGTATCTTTGTTAAAAGAACTAACACCTGGTTCAAATTTTGTTACCCCAAATATAAGATCTAAAATTATTACAACAACGATTCCAATAAATATTGAAGCGTTTACTTTCCTAATCATCAAAACCAAAGTCAACAATATTCCAACAACAGCTATAGCAGTATAAGGCGTTGCTAAATCTCCAAGTTTTACAAATGTAGCTTCATCAGCAACAATTATATGAGCATTTTTAAAACCAATAAAAGCTATAAAAAAACCAATTCCAATTCCTACTGCATGTTTCAACATTTCAGGTATTGCATTTATAATTATTTGTCTAAGTCCAGTAATAGCTATTATAAAAAATATAATTCCAGAAATAAATACAGCAACTAAAGCTTCTTGATAAGAATATTTTAAGCCCATTACAACACCAAAAGTAAAAAATGCATTAAGACCCATACCAGGTGCCAATGCCACTGGAAGATTTGCCCAAAATCCCATTAAAATTGTAGTTAACCCTGTAGCAAGCGCAGTTGCAAAAAACACTCCTATTGCAGGCATTCCGGCTTGTGACAACATATCCGTATTTACAAATAAAATATATGACATGGCAAGAAATGTAATAACACCGCCATATATCTCATTTCTTAAGTTTGTACCTCTTTCTTTAAAAGAAAAAAATTTACTAGGATTCATATAAACACTCCCTTATAATAAATTAGTATTTAATATTAAAAATTTTTTAGTTAATTTTAATGCCTCCTTCTTATGTCTAAAAACATTTTTAATAGTCTAATTAATATTTTTAATACCACGGTTAATATTTTATCATTAAATATATTATATTAACAAGCTAATAATTTAAAAATTCACATACTTAGTTAATTATTGACTATGTTTTATCTAGTTGATATTATAAAAATAAATCATATTTTTTTAAACTTGTTATAATATTTTTTCTTTGTAATCGTTGTATCATAAAATTAATTACTAAAATTTAGGAGGTTTATACAATGAAAAGAAAATCATTCTCATTATTTTTAACATTGGCATTATCCGTTTCATTTTTTTCAGGATGTGGTGGCGGAAGCGCATCCAACGATACAACTCAAAAGACTTCTTCTGAAAGCACAACAGCTGCAAGCACTACTTCACAAGATACCACCGAAGCTTCTTCATCTTCTGACAAAATTGAGCTTGTAGTTTGGGAATCTAAAAGTGGACCTGACAGCTTTATTGAACAAGCCGGTAAAAAGTTCACAGAGCAGAATCCTAATATCACTATTAAATTTGTAAACGTTGAACTTGGAGATTCTTCAGGACAAATAGCTTTAGATGGCCCTGCTGGGGTTGGACCTGATTTGTTTGCAGCTCCTCATGATAAGCTTGGAGAATTAGTTTCAGGTGGCCATATTCTTACAACGGCAAACAGCGATAAAGTTTCAAAAGAAGTATTAAATACTTGTGCAACTGCTTTAACTTATGATGGCAAAATGTACGGCTATCCTATATCAGCTGAAACCTATTCGCTTTTCTACAATAAAGCTTTAATCAAAGAAGAAGATGTTCCTAAAACTTGGGACAAAGTTAAAGATTTTTGCAATACTTTTAACAGTGGTGACAAACATGGCTTTATGATGGATGTTGGAAATGCTTACTACTCCATAATATTTACAACAAATAAAGACAACAGGTTATTTGGAGCAACTGGCACAGATACATCCAATACAAACATCAATTCTCCTGCATCAGTTGAGGGAATGAAATATTTCCAAAGCTTAAGAGATATATTAAATGTCCCTGCTGCAGACCTTACCACATCGGTAACTGATGGCGCATTCTCCAGTGGAAATGTAGCAATGTATATAACAGGACCTTGGAATATTAAAAATTTTACAGATGCTGGCCTTGATTTTGGCGTTACCACTCTCCCAAGCCTTCCTGGAAATGATAATCCAGTAGCTTCTTTCTCAGGAACAAGGGCTATGTTTATTTCTGCTTACTCAAAACATCCAGAAGAAGCTGCTAAATTTGGAGAGTTTTTGCTTACACCAGAGATGCAAAAACTCAGATTTGATATAACAGGATCCTTACCTTCAATTGATGTGCAAGTTGAAAGCCCATATATAGCTGGATTTACGAAGCAATTACAATACTCATTCCCAATGCCTTCCATTCCTCAAATGGGCAAATACTGGGATGCCATGGGGGCAGCAAGTGCAAATATATGGAATGGCGCAGATGTTCAAACTGAATTAGATGCATGCAATAGCGCAATCCTCAGTCAATAATATTTATTTAAAAGGGCAAGTCTAAGACTTGCTCTTTAAAAAAATTAATAAAGATTGGATGGTGAAATTATGGATATGACAATAAAATCTGATGATAATTCTAGAAAAAAAGTATTTTTATTTTCTTTGCTTTTTATGGGCCTTTCCCATATTTTATTTTTAAAACAATATATTAAGGGAGCTTTATTTTCCTTAATTGAAATTATTTTTATTGCTTTTATTCCAACAATATTTAAAAAAATAATAGATTTAATAACATTAGGTTATCCTAAACCAGATTTGCCAATAACTCAAAGGGATAATTCTATTTTTATGTTAATAGATGGAGTTATGATTTTAGCTATTATTCTTTTATTCGTGGCTGTTTACGCAATATCATCAAGAAGCGCTATGAATGAATATAAAGAATACTGTTTAACAAATAATTTTAAAAATAATAAGGACTCCATTTCAAGCATATTAGGAAAATCATTCCCTATTTTAGCTTTAGCACCTACTGTGGTTTTAATTATATTTTTTGTCTTAGTACCTTTAGTATTCTCTGCCCTTGTGGCATTTACAAATTATTCTGCTCCAAAAAACATCCCTCCAAATAATACGGTAGATTGGGTTGGATTTAAAAATTTTATAGATTTATTTAGTGGACAGACATCATGGACTCAAGCCCTAGGAAGGGTTGCGCTATGGACATTTGTATGGGCAATTCTTGCAACAGCCACCTGTTATTTTGGTGGTTTAATAATGGCTGCAATTTTACACGAAAGCAAAATAAAAATTAAACCATTTTTTAGATCTATATTCATACTTCCTTATGCAATCCCTTCTGTTGTAAGCATGCTTGTATGGAGATACTTGCTAAACGGAAGCTTTGGCACAATAAATAGAACGCTTATGCACTTTGGAATTATAAAGGATGCCATACCATGGATCAGTGATCAGTGGCTTGCAAAATTTATATGCGTAGTTATAAATTTATGGGCTGGATTCCCATACTTTATGCTTCTTGTCATGGGCACTATGACTAGCATATCATCTGACGTTTATGAAGCTTCAAAAATAGATGGAGCAAATGCCTTTCAAACCTTTAAAAGCATAACCTTTCCCCTTGTTATGTATCAAACCATACCGCTTATAATCATGTCCTTTACCCATAATATAAATAATTTTGGGGCTATTTTCTTTTTAACAGGTGGAAACCCTATAATAGCAGATACAACCACAACAAGCGCAGCTGGCACAGATATTTTAGTTACGTGGATTTATAAATTAACCATTACATTATTAAAGTACAATTATGCATCTGTTCTTGCTGTAATGATATTTATAGTGCTTGCTCCTTTTGCAATATTCAATTTCAGAAGGACAAAATCCTATAAAGAAGGTGAATTATAATATGGATAATAGAGTAGTTAGAGTTATCAACACTTCATTAGTATATATTTGCTTAAGTTTAGTTACCATATTTGTGCTTTATCCAGTTGTATATATTGTAAGCGCTGCTTTTTCTCCTGGCGCAAGCATTTCTTCAGTTAGCATTGTGCCATTTGGTGGAGGCTTTACATTTGATCATTTTAAATATTTATTCTTTCAAACTGACTATTTAAAATGGTTTAAAAACACTTTGATAATATCAGCAGCCACATCTATTTTAACATGTTTAGTGGCAACCCTTGGCGCATATGTATTTTCAAGATTTAAATTTGTATTTAAAAAAAGCCTCCTCATGGTTATGTTAATACTTCAAATATTCCCTTCTTTTGTAGGGATGATTGCAATATATGTTATACTTTATAGAATTGGAGGACTTGACACTTTATGGGGACTTGTTCTTGTATATTTAGCAGGAAATATTCCATATAATACTTGGCTTGTTAAAAGCTATATAGACACCATACCAAAGAGCTTAGATGAAGCTGCAAGAATAGATGGAGCAAGCCATTTTAGAGTTTATTCAACTATAATACTTCCTGTTGCAAAACCCATAATAATATTCCTTTCCATTACAAGCTTTATAGGCCCATGGATGGATTATATATTTCCCAAAATGGTTCTTCGTTCACCAGAAAGACAAACTCTTGCCCTTGGGCTATTTAGCTTTGTAACTGATAAGAAAAACGAATTTACAAATTTTGCATCAGGAGCACTTTTAGTTGCAATTCCTTTTATTATATTTTTCTTATTTACTCAAAAAATGCTTATAGAGTCCTTAGGAGGAGCAGTTAAAGAATGATTAAAATTGATTACAACAACTTATACTTAACAAAAGATGAAAAGCCTTGGTTTCCTGTAATGGGTGAAATTCACTATTCTAGGTATGATAAAAATCATTTAGAAGAATCTTTATACAAGATGAAGGTAGGCGGCATAGATGTAGTATCATCTTATACCATATGGATACATCACGAGGAAATAGAAGGAGAGTATGATTTTACAAAAAATAAAGATTTAAGGCATTTTATATGGCTTTGTAAAAAATGCTCATTATATTTAATTTTAAGAATTGGACCTTGGTGCCATGGAGAAGTCCGAAATGGAGGCTTTCCAGACTGGCTTTTAAAAAAGAATTTTATTCCTAGAACAAATGATGATGGATATTTTAAAGAGGTTGAGAAATTCTATAAAAGGATATTTCAAGAGGCAAAAGGTTTTTTATTAAAAGATGGCGGCCCTATCATAGGCGTTCAAATTGAAAATGAATATGGACACTGCGGTGGTTTAAATGGCTCTGAAGGAGAAGACCACATGAAAGCTCTCACCAAAATAGCTAAAGATGCTGGCTTTGATGTTCCACTTTACACAGCAACAGGCTGGGGCGGAGCTGTTACAGGTGGATTATTACCTGTTATGGGTGGATATTGTGATGCACCATGGGATCAAAGGGTCACAGAAATTGAACCAAGCGGCAATTACATTTTCACATATGAGAGAAATGATCACAATATTGGAAGCGATTATGGACTTTTCTATGGAATAACCTTTGATATAAATAAATTCCCTTATCTTACAGCAGAGCTTGGAGGGGGGCTTCAAGTAACCCATCACAGAAGGCCCATAGCAACATCTTCTGATATAGGAGCCATGAGCCTTGTTAAGCTTGGAAGCGGAGTAAATCTTTTAGGTTACTATATGTATCATGGTGGTACAAATCCAATGGGGATTCTTTCAACACTTCAAGAATCAAAAGAAACAGGATATTTAAATGACCTTCCAATTCTCTCCTACGATTTTAGAGCTCCTATTAGAGAATATGGGCAAATCTCAGAAACATTTAAAGAAATAAAATTGTATTCCTTATTTTTAAATGATTTTGGAGAAAATTTATGCAAGATGAAAGCTTATATACCTTCTCTTAATCCACCTTTCCCAAGCAACAATACAGACCTTAGATATTCTATTAGGCACAATGGAAAAGAAGGGTATATTTTTATAAATAATTATCAAAGAAAAAGAATCATGAAATCTCACAAAAATATTTCTATAAAAGCAGTTTTACCTGATGAAACCATTGAATTTTGCAATTTAAACGTAGAAAATAATGATTACTTTTTCTTTCCATTTAATATGAAAATAGGTGAAAATGCCTTAATTAAAAAAGCTTTAGCCACTCCTTTATGCATAATAAATAAAAACATGTACTTTTTCTATGGCACACATGAAAAATTCCTCATAGAAGGAAACCTCAATAAAGAAAAAATAATATTAATTTCAAGAGAGGATGCTTTAAACGCATGGAAAGTATCGCTTGATAAGGAATATTTAATAATTAGTGAAAATCCAGTAATAAAAAACTCCGAAGAAGTTGAAGTTTTAGCTACAAAAGATATCTTCCTTAAAGTTTATCCTAAATTTAAAAATATACCAAATGGATTTGAATTAATAGAAAAAAATGAGGATTATTGCGTATATAAAAAAGATATTCCAAAGACATGCGCTAAAGCTTTCTTTAAATCAATTAGCCCTTTTGAATATGAAATCTCATTTGAAAATTTAAATCATAATGTTAACAACCTCTTCCTCCAAATAGATTATACTGGAGACAGTGGTAAAATATACATTGACCACAAACTAATAGCAGACAATTTCTACACTGGTGAAAAATGGGAAATAGAATTAAAGAGATTTAATTTTCCAAACAAAATAAGATTAGAAATAGCACCATTGTATAAAGATGATAAAATATATTTAGAAAACTTTCCTAAAATAGAAAATGAATTCATCTCTAAATTAAATTCATTAAAATTAATAGAAGAGCATAAAGTAAAAATAAAATTGCAGAACTAATTAAATTGGTTCTGCAATTTTATTTTAAATTTCCTCAACCATCCTATACCCTACCCCAACTTCAGTTAAAATATATTTGGGCGCACCAGGATTTTCTTCAATTTTTCTTCTAATATTTGCCATATTAACTCTAAGAGTCTGGTTCTCATTTGTATAGGGTCCCCATATTTCCTTTATAATAAAATCATGTGTTAAAACTTTTCCAGCATTTTTAGAAAGGAGCACAATAATTTTATATTCTATAGGAGTTAAATGAATTTCTTTTTCAGATAAATAAACCATCCTCTTCTCATAATCAATCCTCAATTCCCCAAGTTTAAATTCATTATTCACATTTATATTGTTTATAAAATCCTTTTTGCTGTGTCTAATAGCTGTTCTAATTCTTGCTAAAAGCTCAGATGTTCCAAAAGGCTTTGTAACATAATCATCAGCGCCAAAGTCAAGAGCATATACCTTTTCCCTTTCAAAGCTCCTTGCTGATACCACAATTACAGGCACATTTGACCATTTCCTTATGCTCTTTAATACTTCAAGCCCATCCATATCAGGAAGCCCTAAATCAAGTATGATTAAATCAGGAACATAAGAACCAACCATAGATAAAGCTTCTTTCCCTGAAGGTGTTTGAATTATATCATAGCCATTAGACGTAAGTACAGTTGAAATAAAATTGCTTATTCCTTTTTCATCTTCTACAATTAAAATAAGGGATTTATTGTCCATTTTTATACTCCTTAAGCGGTAGGGTAAAGCTAAACGTTGCACCACCTTGCTTGTTATTAAAAGCATCAATTTTTCCACCATGAGCTTTTACAATAGAATAACATATGGAAAGCCCTATTCCCATTCCTCTAGAATAATCAGGGCTTTTATCTCCATCAGGTATATAACTTTCAAAAAGATATGGGATATCTTCTTTTGCAATCCCTTCACCGTTGTCAATTACATCAAATTCTGCAACGCTATACATCTTCTTTACAACAACCTTTATATTAGAATCATCTGGAGAATGCTTTATAGCATTTTCAATTAAGTTTATTAAAACTTGTGCAATAAGCGTGCCATCCATGGGAACCATTAAAAGCTCATCAGGCACCTTTACAGATATATTTCTATTTGGAAATCTATTTTTTATCCTTGTTACAGCATCAGCTACGATTTCTTCACAAGCTTCAGGGGTTTTTGCAACATTCATGGTGCCTTCACTTATTCTAGTTACTGATAACAAGTTCTCAACCATTCTAATAAGCCATTGAGAATCTTCCTTTATATTTGACAACAAACTTTTCTTTTTACTCTCCTCAATAGAATTTTGATTTTCAAGAAGGACCAAGCTTGCTCCTAATATGCTGGTTAATGGAGTCCTTAAATCATGAGAAATAGCCCTTAAAAGGTTGCTTCTCATCTTTTCCTTTTCAGATTCTACCAAAATTTCCTTTTGTTCATCTGACAAATATTGCCTTTCAACAGCCATAGCTACTTGCGATCCTATCATCCTCAAAAACACTTTATTGTTATGACTTATTTCCCCTTTTGCACAAGAAATCCCTATTACTCCAACTACCTTTCGTTGAGATATTAAAGGCATATAAAAAGCCCCTGCTTCCATAAGAGTATCTGTTCCTGTACCTGCTCTTTTTTGATTTACAAAAACCCAGTGAGCCACTGCTTTTTCAGAGTCCTTCTTCATAAAAGATCCATCTAAATCATCCTTGCACTGCATAAAATTATCATACTCTTTTTGATTTTTATCTATGGTATAAAATATAACCGATCTACTAAAAAGCTTTGTAATATAATCACTGGCAAGTTCAACAATATTTTTAAGCCCTCTTGTTGCAAGCAATTTTTTATTTATCTCATATAAAATTTCAGTTCTCTTTTCCCTTTCAACAGCAGTCTTAACTTGAGTTTTAATTCTAACAGTTAAAGCACTTACTATTAAAGCTACTAATAACATAATTGCAAATGTTATAGGGTATCCTGCTCGAATTGCATTAAATGTATAATAAGGGTCTGTAAAGAAGAAGTTAAAGGTCATTACACTTAATAAAGAAGCTACAATACCATATAGATAACCGTTTGTCACACGAGATACTATAAGCACTGACAAAATATAAACCATTATAAGATTTTGGTCACCTAAATCTAATGCTCTTAATCCAAATGAAATAAATGTAGCAGCTACAAGTATTGTAATGGTCTTTAATGTATCAACCCAAGAAAAATATAGATTATTATTAAGCTTGTGCCATTTTGATTTTTTTAAAGTATTTTTATTTATACTGCTAGATATAATATGAATCTCAACATTTGGCAATAGAAATACAAGTTTACTGTCAAAATCTAATTCAAAAAAATTTCTAAAGTCCCTTTTAGATTTATTTTTTCCTATGACTATATTTGTTATGCCTGAAAGCTTAGCATATTCTGCAACAGTAGTTACAACATCATCTCCATTTAATGTTACAATTTCTCCCCCAAGCCTTTCTGTTAAAGCAAAATTTGATCTTAATAATTTGCTTTCCTCTTCTGATAATTTATCTTTTTCGCTTTCTCTTACATAAACACATGTCCATGGTGCATGTAGCGCTTCTGCAGTTCTTTGAGTCCAGCGTATGCACTTTGCAGAAGAATGAAATGGCCCTATACAAACAAGAAACTTTGTATTAGCCATTTTTTCTGATAAACACCTTTCATTTTGATTTTCGGTGCTTATCCTATCTGCTGCTTTTCTCGTTGCAATTTCTCTAAGGAGCTTTAAATTTTCTTTTGTAAAAAAATTATCCATTGCAGTTTCTGCTCTCTCAATGCGATATATCTTACCTTCTTTAAACCTTAAAAGAAGTTCTTCTGGATCTATATCAATAAGCTCAACTTTATCTGCTTCATCAAAAATATAATCAGGCACAGTTTCCTTAACTACTATTTTTGTAACATTTTGCACTATATCGTTTAAACTTTCAATATGTTCAACATTAACAGTTGTATACACATCAATGCCTGCATTTAATAGTTCCTCAACATCCTGATAGCGTTTTTTATTCCTCATACCTTCAGCATTAGAATGAGCTAGTTCATCTACCAATATAAGCTCAGGTTTAATCTTAAGTCCTTCATCTAAATCAAATTCTTTTAGCTCCATATTCTTATAATTTATTATCTTTGGTAAAAGCATAGGAAGTTTATCTAATAACTCTAAAGTTTCAGGCTTTGTATGAGGTTCTACATAGCCAACTAGAACATTTACACCATTTTTATACTGTTCATTTGCATCATCTAACATGGCATAAGTTTTACCTACACCAGCTGCATATGCAAAAAATATTTTAAGCTTACCTCTCTTAGAATTTTTACTATCTTTTATTTCTTCTAAAATCAAATCTTGGTCTTTACGCATATCTGATCCGCTCATTTACATCACCCCATTTAAAAAAGTCCATCTAGAAAAGGCAAAATCATATCAATTAATTTTATTACAATAAAAGGAGTTATTATGCCTCTTAATCCATAATCAAAAAATTTCTTTTGATCTTATTACTTAGCTCTATAATAACAAATAAAAGCGTAAAGATGGTATTTAAAAAAACAATACCTGTATAAAGATTTCGTTAAGAAATTATATTTCATTAATTTAAAAATGCATATATTAAAAAATATGGTTAATGCTAATTTTTAGACAGTATTATTAAATTAGGAGGTCTTATATGGAAAATGAAAAATTTTTAAAAGATAAATTGCTTATAATCTTAGTAGCTATCTCAACTGCCATATATTTTATTTGGAGAATTTTTTTCACCCTTCCAATTGGACATGGCTTCATTTCGCTATTTTTTGGCCTTCTTTTGCTCTTAGCAGAAGTGCTTGGTATTATGAATTTAGTTGTGAATTTTAACTCCTTTAAAAAATCAAAAGTTTTAAAACCTGCAAAGATAAGAGATAATCTTTTTTGCAATGTTGACGTTTTTATAGCAACTTATAACGAGCCAAAAGAGCTTTTAAGAAAGACAGTTTTAGGATGCTTAAACATGGATTATCCTGACAAAAAAAAGGTTCATATTTACTTATGCGATGATGGTAAAAGGGATGAGATAAAAGAACTTGCAGATGAATATAGGATTAATTATATAACAAGAGACGATAGAAAAGGTGCAAAGGCTGGTAACTTAAATAATGCGCTAAAAAACAGCTCCTCTCCGCTTGTTGTAACATTTGATGCTGATATGATACCAATGCATAATTTTTTAACATCTACCATACCATATTTCATTAAAAAGTCTAATAAAAGCAATAATTCAAATATAGAATTTGAAAACATTGGTTTTATACAAACTCCCCAAAGCTTTTACAACCCAGATTTGTTTCAATTATATCTTTTTTCAGAAGATTCAATACCAAATGAGCAAGACTATTTTTATAAGGATGTGCAGATAGCAAAAAATAGTACAAACTCTCCAATTTATGGAGGCAGCAATACAGTGCTTTTAAGGAAAGCAATTGAAGATGTTGGTGGTTTTTATACTAATTCCATTACAGAAGATTTTGCCACAGGAATATTAATTCAAAATAAAGGTTATAAATGTTATGCAATTAGCCAAGTTCTAGCATCAGGACTTTCGCCAACAGATTTAAAAAGCCTTATTAAACAAAGAGAAAGATGGGCAAGAGGTTGTATTCAAACCTTAAAAAGATTAAAAGTATTTTCTCTTACAGGGTTAAATAGAGCACAAAAAATTAGCTGCATAATAACTGTATCCTATTGGTATTCATGTTTAAAGAGGTTAATATACATCATTTCTCCCATTTTATATTCAGTATTTGGTGTAATTGTGGTGAGGAGCACTTTATATGAAGCATTAATTTTTTGGCTCCCATCTCATTTATTCATTAATTTATTCATTAAAAGAATGTCTAAAAATAGAAGAAATATGAGCTTATCAAATATATATGAAAGCATAATGTTTCAACCTCTTATTCCTGCAGTGTTACTTGAAACATTTGGGATATCAAAAAAAACATTTTCAGTAACTCAAAAGACTGCTAAAGAAGATGATGTTGAGTATAAAATTAAGCTTATATTTCCATATTTAATTTATATTGTTTTTTCATTTGTGGGAATATTTAATACTTTAAATATGATGATAAAATATAAAAGCCTTAGCCCTGTGCTAGTATTATTTTGGCTATTATTTAATTTATATGGTCTTGTTATGGCTGTATTTTTTATGATGGGAAGAACTAGAAATAGAATGAGCGAAAGGTTTAACGCTAAAATTAATTTTTTAATAACAACCTTTAACTATAAAATACCTGCAATAACCTCAGATATATCAGAAACAGGATTCTCATTTTTGCTCGATTTTCCTGAATATATTTCTGATAAAGAAGATTTTGAAGTTGAATTTCATACAAATAGGCATAAAGTTTTTGCAAAAGCAAAAATAGTATTTGTAAAAAAACAAGATGATAAATGGCGATATTCTGCACATATTACTGAAATTTCCTACGAGGATAAGGACAAATGGTTATGCATAGTTTATGATAGAGTACCTACGCTTCCTACATTTGTAAATGAGAATTTCAATTTTTATCAAACATTTAATAAAAATATTAAAAATAGAATGCATAAACAAAAAACATTGTCTAGATCAACACCTAGGATTTCTATAAATCAAAAGATATATATAGATAAAGAATGTGGTGATGCTATAGTAAAAGATTTTAACTACAATTCAGTTGTATTAGAGTTTAAAGATAAAAATATAGCTTTAGCTAAAGAAAATGATATCGTGAATATTAAAATAGACAATATAAATTTTTCCTGTGTACTAGAAGATTTATCTAGATTTAACAACACTAACATGCGACTTTTTAAAATAACTAATATAAAAGATATCATAAATTCAATTAATGGACGCAGAAAATTAAAAGGATGGCTTAAAAGGCACCTTATTATGGAGAAAAGGTCATGATAAAAAGTTAAAGCAGGTGATAATATTAAATCAGAACAAAAACATTCTTTAGTTAGAAGAATTACATTTTTTTTAATTTTTCTTATAATATTTCAAAACATTAGCTTTGTAATTGCCATATATATTTCAAATGTATTTCAAACGTTTATTGACAATGATTATGAAAATTTTTCCACAATCGTAAATGATAATGCTGATTCTCTGATTCAACAAATGAACAACCTTGAAGTAAGCACATCTATAATAACAACTTCAATTGCACAATATACTGACGAATTATTATTTAAAAATAATATTAGCTGTGAAGATATATGTAAAAATAAAGATATTAAAAAGAGCATATTAGAATTTAGCGTAGATAGGATGATACAATTAGTTATAAATGAATATGCAACAGGAATATTCATAATTTTTAAAAATGGCGATTCTTTAGAGCATGATTGTTCATTTATAAGATCTAATGCACCATATAAAAGCAAAGTATCTTATGAAGATTTAGTGTATGAAAAAGGCATGTCTAGTATAGCAAATGATAAAAATATACCCCTTGCTAAAAGCTGGAGCGAATTATTTTTTATTGATGAAAAATCCCAAAATTCAGATTACTACACAAAAGTTATAAATCAATCCATAGATAGTGAAAGAATATTACGGAAAATGGAATATTGGTCTCAGCCAGTTGATATTTTAAACAATGATAATGAGGTAATTATAAATACCTTCCCATTAATAGATAGGCATAACAATATATTTGGAGTTTTAGGAATTGAAATACACATTAAATTTTTTAAAACTTATTTAATGCCATTTTCTAATTGGAAAAACAATATACACTTTTTAATAAAGCCTAAAGAAAGTAGCTTAGAAGAAGAATCCTGGTCAATCTATGGAAATGACATGGGAACAATAACGTCAGTAAAAAAATATACAAAGGAAAATGAAATTCATATTAAAAATGAAAAATTAAAATTAAAATTATTAGAATATAAAGCATTAGTCAACAACCAAGAAAAAAAGTTTATAGCAGCATATCAATCCCTTGCTTTATATACATTTGGCTCATACTTTAATGATAAATGGCAAAACCAGTGGCAAATAATTGCTGTTTCACCAAAGGAGGAAGTGCTTTCCTCATCTGACTACTTTATCAAGGTATTAATATTTGTTTCGTTATTTACCTCAATAATCTGTGGTATAGGCATATTTATCTTAGTTAGTTCAACCATAAAAAGAATAAAAGATTTACCAAATCAAATATTAAATGTTGATCCTAATAAAATTAAACAAATTAACAAAACAAATATAGCAGAAATAGACTATTTAATTAAATCCATTGAAATTTTTCAAAAAAGAATAGTAGAAAGCTCTACAAAAATTTCTCAGATATTAGAATTAATCCATTTGCCTTTAGGATGCTTTGAATATCAAGAATCAAATCCAAATTATGTGTTTATAACCCCATCGCTTAAGAAAATGCTTGGCATAAAACCTGATAAAAAAAATAATATATATATTCCAAAAAAACAATGGGATATAGTTTTCAACAAGATAAAAAACTCACCATTTTCACTAGAAGAAAAAATATACTCATATAGATTCTCAGGTGATGATCAAAGCATTAAGATGTTTTTTATGGATACTGTATATACATCTGAATCTTATTTCGGAGTCATTATGGATGAAACTGAGCGAACTCTTAAAAATGCAGAATTAATATTAGAAGCAGATTATGATGTTTTAACAGGTCTCTTTAAGAGACATGCATTTGAAAAATATGTTTTAAATAAAATTAAAAATGATGACAATAAAGTTGGATTGTTTATATTTGGAGATTTAGATGGTTTAAAACAAATTAATGATACCTATGGTCATGAATTTGGAAATAGATATATCATAGAAGCCTCAAAGATGATGAATGGAATATCTAGCCTTAATGGTTCAGCTTCAAGATTCTCAGGAGATGAATTTGTGGTGTTTATATATGGATTTGACACAAGAAATGAAGCTTTAGAAAAATTTTATAAATATAGAGAATGTCATTTTAATAAAACCATAGAAATGCCTGATAAAAAGAGTTTAAATATTACAATCTCTTTAGGCATTTCTGTATATCCAGACGATAGCACCATTATTTCCGATTTAATTTCATATGCTGATTATGCTATGTATATAGCAAAACAGCATATGAAAGGAAGTGTAAAGGAATTTAATAAATTTGAATATCAAAAAAATGAAGTATTCATAGAAAAATCTCAAGCTCTTGTAAAATTAATTGATTCAAATTTAATTAGTTATACGCTACAACCTATATATAACATTGTAACAAAGAGCATTTACGGATATGAAATTTTTATCTATCCAATTATGCAAGAATTTACAAACTTTAAAGATGTTTTAGAAACTGCAAAACGTGAATCAAAACAAAATGAAATTAAAAAGATGATATTAACATTAATCTGCAATGAAATCAAAAATAATGCTATTGAAAAGCAATATAAAGTATTTGTAAGTTCTGTAGATGTAGTGCCACATGATGAATTAATTAGTGAAGACTTCTACAATTTATATAGAGATATTTTTAAACAAATTGTAATTGAAATTTCTTTGACTGAAATTATAGATAGATACATTGTAATGGGAAAAATGAATGAATGGAGAAAAAAATATTCTCTTATAGCTTTTGTAGGGTTTTCAAACCATATAAAAGATTCTTTAAAATTAATGAATTTAACTCCCGACATAATGAAAATTGACGCTTCCCTTTTAAGAAATTTAAATAATGATAATTTATTAACGCCTTCATATGCAAAGATCAACAATATAATTACAAATTGCAAAAAATCAAATATTTTAGTAGCAGCTTACGGAGTAGATACTGAAGATGATTTCATAAACGCTTTAAAATTGGGAGTGGACATGGTTCAAGGCAATTTTATAGGCCATACTAATTCAAAAGCAAGAGATATTGATAAAACAAAATTATTAAAATTAACAAAGACCCATTTAAATAAAGCAAAATAATTATAATTTTATATTTAATCCTTTTTTATTTTTATAACATAAGGTGAAAGGGTGAGGATACACATTAATGAGTTTTAAAAAATCAATAATTATCTTATTAATTTTATTTGCCACAATACCAATAATTCTAGTAAGTGCAGTTACCCTTTCAATATCCATAAAGGATGTTGAAAGTTCAAAATTAAATCATTTAAATTCTCTTGCAGTATCAAATGGTTCAGCTTTAAACGAACTTATTAATAGTCAAAAGCGAGAAGTTGAATTGATGTCTTCAAGGATGACTTTAATAACCTATTTAAAAAACGCAAAAGACAAAAATGCACCTTTTGATGTTTCTGATATAGTTAAAAGCGCATTAAATTTATTTTTAAAAGAATGGATAGAATCTGAAATATCCTATGATGATGTGCTTGTATGTAATAATTTAGGCTTTATTGTTACTGGATATAACCAAGATAAAATATGGGAAAATGTTAATTCTGAAGTATTTTTTTCAGAGGCTATTAAAAGTAACAAAATCTACATTAGCAATGTTACAAGTTCAACCTTTACTGGGTGGAGAAATAATATATTAATGAGTCACGTCATAAATAATGAAAATAATGAAAAAATTGGTGTAATTGTGCTTTTCATATCAGTAAATTTTTTTGATAATTTTATAAAAAATATATCTTTTGATAAAACTGGATTAGCATTTATAGTTGATTCAAATGGACTAGTAATTTATCACCCATATATGAAATATTTAGGAGTAAACATATCTCCAAATGTTGAAGAAGGAGGTTTCTTTAAAAATCTAGCTACAAAAAGCGGTCAATTTATAACATCTATAGATAATGAAAAAAGAACAATGAGCTATTATCTATTAGATGAACTGCCTTGGGCCTTTGTAATAAGGCAAATGCAAAGCGAGATTTTAGAATCTAGATATAGCATATTAACTTTAAATATAGCTGCTATACTTGTTTCTTTGTTAATATCAATATTTGCAAGTTTAATCATAACAAAGCGATTCACAAAGCCACTTACCATATTAAACAATGCTTTTTCAAAAGGTGCTAAAGAGAATAAATATGAATTATGCAATGTTGATAGTAATAATGAATTTGAAGAACTTGCCAACAATTATAACAATATGATAGAAAAGTTAAATAAAAACCTCTATCAATTAAACAAATCCCACGAAGAAAATATTTATATTGCAACACATGACCCTGTTACTGGACTTCTCAACCGCATCGGCATAGAAAAAAAAATAAAAGACCTTATAAAAGATGAAATTCCATTTCAAATACACTATATTGATATTGATAATTTTAAAATGATTAATGAAATATATGGTCATTCATTTGGAGATAAGCTTCTTAAAAAGTTTGCAAATACCATATCCGAAATAAATCCTAGCTTAAATACCTGTGCTAGAGTAGGAGGGGATGAATTCTTTATTATAAGCATGTTAAAAGATAATGATGGAAATAAAATAGCAGACAACATAAAATTGGTATTTTTAAAAGAATATATTATAAATAATATTGAAATAAATATAACAGGAAGTATTGGTATTACGTTATTTCCAAATGATGATGGAGAATTTGAAACTGTTATTAGAAACTTGGATCTAGCACTTTTTAAAGCTAAATCATCTGGGAAAAATAAATATTGCTTTTTTAATGACAACATGAGAAAAGAAATGGAAAGAGAAAATCAAATAAAAGAAGTATTAAATTACTGTATCGAAAAGAGAGAAATAATTCTAATGTTGCAACCGGAAATAGAAACTTCAACAAAACAAATATTAGCATTTGAATCATTGATGAGGATTAAAAGCCAATGTTTAGGTAATATTGGCCCTAGTGAATTTATACCCATTGCTGAATCCAATGGATTAATTTTAAAAATTGGCTGGTGGATACTAGAAAAGGCATGTATATTCACTAAAAAAATCATAGAATGTAATGCTAGTTTTAAATGCACCTCTGTAAATATATCTACATTGCAACTAATGGAAAAAGATTTTGTCGATAAAGTATTATTTATTATTCACATGGCAGATATTGATCCAAAATATATTCAATTAGAGATAACAGAAACTACGCTTATGAATCAATTAGATATAAATATTGAAAAACTTAAAAAATTAAGAAACCGTGGCATTACCATAGCATTAGATGATTTTGGCACTTCTTATTCCTCTCTTAACTATTTAATAAATTTACCAATAGATGTTATAAAAATAGATAAATCATTTATAGATGAAATCTGTGAAACAAAGAAAAAACAACTAGTTACCGAAACTATAATTAACTTATCCCACAACTTAGGCTTAAAAGTTGTAGCTGAAGGCATTGAAAATATAGAGCAGTTTCATATGTTAAAGGAACAAAAATGCGATTTAATTCAAGGTTATTATTTTAGCAAACCAATACCTGAAGAAGAAGCATTTGAAATGGTGAAAATAGACAATTAATATAATGAGAAAAAGAATATGAGCAATAACTTAAAAAGTCTCATATTCTTTTCTATAAAATTTATTAGTCATTAAAAACCTTTGCTTCTTCATACCTCTTAATATATTCCATATCTTTTTTAGATTGATCTAAAATCATTAAATATCTATACTTATACTCTATTTCTTTTAAATTGTTATATTCTCCCAAGGATATTATGGCAACATTTTTTCCTTCTTTTCTAGTAATAATCAGCACTTCATTCTCATTAATAACCTTATCACAATATGAATTTAGATTGTCCTTAACATTTGTGTAATTATCGAATAGCATTATTTCAAGTGCCTCCCCTCTTTAAAACTTATATAATGTTTTAGTTTTTAATATTATACAATAAGTATATAAAACATGCACTTAAACTATTCTTGCTCATTGTAGTCTTTATTTTACAATAAATTTAACTAATTACTATTAGTTAATAAAACTTCTAAACTCATATGCCAAAATGCGCAAATACGGTTAACAAAAACAATCATTTCCGTATAAATTTATGATAAAATCTTATCAGAGTTTTTATTTCTTAATTTTTTCCTATTATTCAATAATCTTACAGCTGTTAAAACAGCTCCAATTAAACAAATTCCTGAAAAAGATAAATATACTATATGCATTCCATATACAAATACATCATTTCTTCCTTCAATATAATTTAAAACGCTATATCCAATTTTCCTTGACATGCTACTATATAAAATTGTAGTAGATAAAATTATTCCAAACGTTAAAGCGATATTTCTCATAAGGGCATTAATACTCCCTGCAATTCCATATTTATCTTTAGGAACTGTTGACATGACTAACGAATTATTAGGGGATTGAAAAAGCCCATTTCCAATTGCAAGAAACATTAAAAATATAGCAATTAAATATAAACTGCTTCTCTCGTTTAAAGTAGCCATAAATAAAAGTCCTGCTGAGGTTAAACTCAATCCTACAAATGTTAAAAATTCAGAACCAATTTTATCAGATAAATACCCGCTTATAGGTGCTACAATAGCAAGAACTAAAGGATAAATCATCATAAACATGCCTATTTTACCTGATGTAAGCTTTAAAACATCTTGAAGGTAAAATGGTTGAATTATGCTAATGCAGCTTAAAGCAACAAAAGCAACAAATGAACAAAAAACACTAAGTGAATATAGAGAATTTTTAAATATGCTAACATCTAAAAGAGGATAAACTGTTTTTCTCTCTACTAATATAAAAACTATTATTAATAAAATTGAAATAACTATGCCTAAATATATAATAAAATTATTAGAAGAAGTTCCGCCACTCATGCTAAATGAAATAAATAAAAGCACTATTGCAATAGGAAACAGAAAAGAACCTTTAATATCAACCTTTTCTTTTTTTATATTTTCAGATTTCGGAAGAAACTTAAACGACATTATAGAAGCTATAATCCCTATTGGAACGTTTATTAAAAAAATATATTCCCAGCTTGAAATAGATAAAATTAAACCTCCAAGAGGTGGACCAATAAGCGTCCCTAGCGCTACAAAAGTACCATTTATTCCAAGAGCTCTCCCTCTTTCATTTTGTGGAAATATTTCTGCTATTATACCTTGATTTACAGCCATTGCTGCTGCTGCGCCTACAGATTGTAGAATTCTTGAAAAAATTAAAAATGAAAAACTATGAGATAAACCACATAAAAGCGAACCTAACGTAAATATAACAAATCCTATATTGAATATAATAGTTTTCCCAAAAATGTCTCCAATTCTTCCAAAAATTAATACAATAGATGAAATAATTATTAAATAAATAGTAACAACCCAAGTAATTGAATGCATATTAACTAAAAGATCTTTTGCCATAGTTGGCAAGGCTACATTTACTATGCTACTATCAATACAAGCCATAAATGGAACCATAACTACTACAAAGAGAATTACCCATCTATTTTTTATATATTTTTTTTCTTCTAACATATACCCTCCATTATGGTATGATTTGAATATTTTATAACAACAATATAATACTAAAACTAATTTTAAAAAATATCTAGTGTTTTTATATTAATATCAAAATAATAATTGCCAAATACATTTATACATGATATGTTTTTATTAGTCAAAACAACAAATTAATTATAAATCTGATATAATTGTTATTGTTTCCTAAAAACCTTACCAATTATTTAAGAAAGGTGAAATATACTATGAGTTTAGATAAAGATAAAATAGAGAAAGCAGTTTCAATGATTTTAGAAGCTATTGGCGAGGATCCAAACAGAGAAGGATTAGTAGATACACCAAAAAGAATATCTAAAATGTATGAAGAAATTTTTCTTGGAATGAAAATGACCGGAAATGAGGTGCTCGAAAGAACATTTTCAATTGATAATGATAATCTTATAATTGAAAAAGACATAGAGTTTTATTCTATGTGTGAACATCATATGCTGCCATTTTTAGGCAAAATTCACATAGCATATATTCCCAATAAAAAAGTAGCAGGTTTGAGCAAATTAGCTAGATTGTGTGAAGTTCACTCAAGAAGGCTTCAGCTACAAGAAAGGCTTACAAATGATATAGCTAAAGATTTATATAGAGAGTTAAATGCTAAAGGAGTTATCGTAATTGCAGAAGCAATCCATCTTTGCATGAGCATGAGAGGAGTACAAAAATACAATGCTAAAACTAAAACATTAGCAGCTTTTGGGATTCTAAAAGATGATGCTAAGCAAAGAGAGGAAGCATTAAAACTTATAAATGTATAGAATTTCACTTATTTTAAAAAATGATGAATTTAAAAACAATCTATTAAAAAATGATATATATGAAGAAAAAAGAGAATTCTGCAAACATAATTTAGAGCATTTTTTATCCGTTGCAAGAATTGCTTATATCTTAAACTTAGAACAAAATTTAAATTTAAATAAAGAAATAATCTATGCTGCCTCTCTTTTACACGATATAGGTAGAAATGTCCAATATGAAAAGGGAATTCCTCACCATGAGGCAAGTGCTGATATTGCTGAGAATATATTAAAAGATTCTAATTTTAAAGAACAAGAGATTAAAGATATAATAAGTGCAATAAAAAATCATAGATCTTTAGATGAAAATAAATTAAACTCTTTAATTTATAGAGCAGATAAGCTTTCAAGAAATTGCTTCAGCTGTAAAAGTTATAAAGATTGTAATTGGGATATAAATAAAAAAAATAAAACTATAATAGTTTGAGGTTGAAATGAAAATAGGAAATAAGGATTTTAATTTTGATAAAAATAAATATATAATGGGCATTTTAAATGTCACTCCTGATTCTTTTTCAGACGGTGGTAAATATAGCAATTTTAACCAAGCTATAGACAAAGGAATAAAGCTTTTTAAAGATGGAGCAGACATTTTAGATATTGGCGGAGAATCCACAAGACCAGGTCACATCCCCATATCTTCTGAAGAAGAAATGGAAAGAGTTATAAAAGTTATAGAAAATTTAAAAAAAGAAATAGATATTCCAATTTCTATTGACACATATAAACACGATGTGGCTGAAGAAGCCATAAAAGCTGGAGCCAGTTTAGTCAATGATATATGGGGTTTTAAAAAAGATCCTAAAATGGCACAAATAGTAAAGAAATATGATGTTCCCTGTTGTTTAATGCACAACAGAGAAAAAATAGATTATAAAAATTTAATAGAAGATTGTCTTAACGACTTAAATCTTTCCATTAAGATAGCTTTAGAGGAAGGCATATCAAAGGATAAAATAATAATAGATCCAGGCATTGGATTTGCTAAAGGCTATGATGAAAATATAACAGTCTTAAAAAATTTGCATAGATTTAATGAACTTGGATTTCCAGTTCTTTTAGGCGCATCAAGGAAAAGGTTTTTAGGTACTATTTTAAATATAGATAGAGCTTGTGATAGAACAATTGGAACAGTAGCTACATCTATAATTGGCATTATGAAAGGATGCAGCATTGTAAGGGTTCATGATGTCTTAGAAAATAAACAAGCCATAAAGGTTTATGAAGCAATTATAAATTAATTAAGGTGATGTTATGGATAAAATAATAATAAAGGACTTAGAAGTCCATGGGAACGTTGGAGTTTATGAAGAAGAAAAAAAGCTAGGTCAAAAATTCTTAATTTCAATGGAAATAGAAACAAATTTTCAATCTTGCATTAAAGATGACAAAATACATGAAACCATTAACTATGGTGAAGTAAGCAACTTAGTTTACGAAGAATTTAAATCACATAAATATAATTTATTAGAAAAATCTGCTGATGAGATTTGCAAAATTGTGCTTTCAAAATATGAAGGAGCAAAATCCATCATAGTAGAAATTAAAAAACCTTGGGCTCCTATTAAATTACCTTTAGATTATGCTGCAGTTTCAACATATAGAAAAAAAAATAAAGCATATATTGCCTTAGGTTCAAACATGGGAGACAAGGAAAATAATTTAAATATAGCATTGAAAAAAATAGAAGATGAATTCACTAAAGTAAAAAAGGTATCAAGCTTTATAGTTACAAAACCTGTGGGATATTTAGACCAAGATGATTTTTTAAATGGAGCTTGCATCTTAGAAACCATTTATGAACCTCATGAACTACTTAAGAAACTTTTAAGCGTAGAACTTGAGTTAAAAAGAGAGAGAAAAATCAAATGGGGTCCAAGGACTATAGATCTTGATATACTCTTATTTAATGATTATATAATAACTGAAGATGATTTAATTATTCCTCATCCAAGGCTTAATGAGAGGCTCTTTGTGCTTGATCCTTTATGTGAAATAGCACCCTTTGAAATTCACCCAATAAAAAAATTAAGAATAGAAGAACTTAGAAAACTACTTGTATAATAAGAGGTTCTTTACTTTTTGTAAAGAACCTCTTATTTATTTATTAGATTTTAAAATGGAATTAAATATATTCATTACTTCATTTTTAAATTCTTTTAATTTACTAGTTGAATCTTCAAAAGAAGTGCCCTTAACAGAAATATATATCTTCATCTTAGGCTCTGTTCCAGATGGTCTTACAACAAACCAATATCCATTTTCAAATATATATTTTATAACATTTGATTTTGGAAGCATGATTTTTAATTCTTCATTTTTATTATAGTCTTTTTCAATACTAAGCTGGTAATCAAATAACTTTGAAACTTTGCTGCCTAAAAGTTTATCAATAGGATTTTCTCTTAATATTTCAATGGTTTTAAAAATAGCTTCTTGACCTTCTTTTCCGTCAAGTTCAATGTTTACCAGATCTTCCTTATAATATCCAAATTCATCAAATAAAGCATTTAAAGCATTATATAAATTCATTCCTTTTTGTTTATAAAAAAGTGCCATTTCACATACCATCATTGAAGCAATAACCGCATCCTTATCCCTTACAAATGTGCCAGATAAATATCCATAGCTTTCTTCAAAACCTAATATAAATTCCTTCTCATGAGTATTTGAAAATTCATTAATTAATTCACCAATATATTTAAATCCAGTTAAAACATCAATAATATCTACATTATATTTATTACAAATTTCCCTTGCCATTTCTGAAGTTACAATGGTCTTTATAACACATGAATTTTTCTTTAACCTGTTCTCTTCAATAAGAGATGTTATTATATAGTGAGTTAACAATACTCCTGTTTGATTTCCAGTTAAAACTTTATAATTACCTTCATCATCTAAAACCACTACACCTAACCTATCTCCGTCAGGATCTGTACCTAATATAATATCTGGTTTAATGGTCTTTGCCATATCCATAGCAATGGAAAATACTTGTGGGTTTTCAGGGTTTGGTGAGGGAGCTGTTGGGAAATTTCCATCTGGGAATTCTTGCTCTTTTACTACAAATACGTTAGAATAGCCAAGCTCTTTTAAAACTTCTCTAACAGGTATATTTCCAGTACCATGAATTGGAGTATAAATAGCCTTTAAATCAGGAGCTTTTTCTTTAATTAAATCTCTTCTAATGGTTAAATCTACAACTTTAGCATAATAAACTTTATCTACTTCTTCCCCAATTAATGCTATCATGCCGCTTTCTAAAGCTTCTTCATAGGGCATGTTTTTAACTTCATTAAAATCTTCTATTTTTTCAATAAAACTAAAAACCTCATTGGCACTTTCATCAGTCATTTGACCACCATAAGCACCATAAGCTTTGTATCCATTGTACATCTTAGGATTATGAGATGCAGTTATTATTATCCCAGCATCACAATTAAGATGAGTCACTGAAAATGAAAGCATAGGTGTAGGTCTTAAAGATTCAAATAAATAAACTTTAATGCCATTTCCAGCTAAAACTTCAGCAGATACTTTTGCAAATTCATATGAATTATTGCGAGAATCATAAGATATGGCTACTTTTGCATCCTTTAGAGCATATTTTTTAAGGTAATATGCAAGCCCTTGTGTAGCTTTTCCTACAGTGTATACATTCATCCTGTTAGTACCAGCTCCCATTATTCCTCTTAAACCACCAGTACCAAATTCTAAATCCTTATAAAACCTGTCTTCAATTTCTTTTTCATCTTTTATTGCTCTTAATTCTTCTTTTGTATTTTCATCCACAATATCTGAGTTTAGCCATTTTTTATAGGTATCTAAATACATCTTCCACCTCTTTATATTATTTTATAGTAAAATCCTCATTTATAAATTTCCCATTTTCATATATTAATTCACCATCAGCAAAAATTTTACCTTCACTCATATCATTTACTAAATCCCAATGAACTGTAGATTTATTTTTCCCGCCACTTTCTTCCATAGAATCCCCAATTGCCATATGAATGGTTCCTCCAATTTTTTCATCGAATAAAGTGTTATTTGTAAACTCCTTTATGGAATAATTTGTTCCAATTGCAAACTCCCCAAAAAAGCTTGAACCTTCATCTGCTTTTAAAACTTCTTTTAATAATTCTTCACCTTTTTTAGCTGTAGCATTTACAATTTTTCCATCTAAAACTTCAAGCCTTACGCCATCTACGCTTTTTCCAAAATATGAAGAAGGATATGAAAAAGTTATAAAACCATTAATTTTGTTTTCAACAGGTGAACAAAAAACTTCTCCATCTGGGAAATTCACTGACCCATCGCAGTTAATCCACTTTCTGCCTTCAGTACAAATTTTTATATCAGTATCTTTTGATATTAAACGAAATTCCTTTTTAGTGTTTAAAAACTCGCATATTTTTTCTTGCTTTTTAGAGAACTCCTCCCAGTATGAAATAGGATCATCAAGGTATAACATTCCAGCATTGTAAACAAAATCTTCATATTCATCTAAGCTCATATTTGCTTCTTGAGCATGAGCATAATTTGGATACTCTGTGCCAACCCATCTTAATTCTGAAGTTCCCATCCTTTTAGAATAAATTTCCCTCCATGCTTTAGCTCCCGCCATTGAAAATCTTATCTTTTCTGGGTCAGCATTAAAAGTTGTTTTGGTATTTCTTTCAGCCCATGCCGATATCCAAACATCAGCTTTAGACAATACATGTTCCATGATTATGTTTCCTTGTTTAAGCTGCTCTTCTGTAGCATATTTATACTTTATTTCAGAAAGTTCACCTGAATTTAATATGCACTCAACATGAGCTCCCTTTAAAGTGGCTTCCTTATAAACAGCTTTTGCAAATGGCAACGCAACTTCATCACAACTTATAAAAACAAATTCGTCCTTTTTAACCTTAGTAGAGTAGTTAACTAATAGTTTTGCTAATTTTTCAAGTCTATTATCCATGTTTTACCTCCAGTATTTTTCTTAAATTTACCTTCTATATATTATAATATAAATACATTTTGTTTAAAACAAGCGCATAATCATAAATTCATAGTCCCAATTTGGAGCATGTTTGATAAATTTCTCTCCTAAAGAAAAACCAGCTTTTTTATATACTTTTATAGCTCTTTTATTAAAACATGCTACAGTAAGCCTTAATCTTTTATTATATTTATGCTTTAGAAAACTCTCTCCAAATTTTACAAATTCAAGGCCTAATCCCTTTCCGGTTAAATCCGGCTTCATGCTTAGGCCCATATCTAAAAAATCATCTGTATAAATACCCCTGCTCTCCTCTGTTATTACCCTTGCTTCATCATCAATACAATAATATCCTACAAGTTCTAAATATTCATTAATTACAGCAAAATATTTATCATTTATCACAATATTAGGATCAAGTTTTATATTAGGAAAATTATATACATCATAAGGTTTATCATATTTCCATTTTATTATTTCATATTTGTAATAATAGCTCATATCAACAATTTTAAAATTCACTTATATACCCCCACCCCAATATTTATTGAGTGTTAATATAAATAAATACTAGTGAATATTAGCAATTATTACAAATACACATGCATTTATAAAAAGTGTCGAATTAAATAGTAATACTCCATAGATATAGTACAAATATCTGTGGAGTATATTACTTAAAACCTGAATTGTTATATTTATTTATTGTTTACAATATCTATTATATCATTTGATTTTGAGCAAATATTGATAATAAAGTGAATTTTTTGTGAAGGCTTCAAATGCCCATTCCATAAGGCATATGCAAATATTTTTTATTAATTTTTAAATTTTATTTAACAAATATTAAAAATTATTGTGTTTTTTTGTAATGGGTGCTATACTTCCATCATAAAGAACATTTCAATTCCAAATTATATTTTAGGAGAGATTAATAATGAAAAATAATAATATAAAAAATAGATTTTTAAGCACTACTTTAACAGTTTTAGTTGCAGGAGTCATGATAACAACTACTACCATCTTACCCGTACATGCAGCAGATAATACCACTTCAAAGGCAACTACTACAATATCAAGCTTATTAAGCAAAGCAAAAGATATTTTATCATCAAGCCAACCATTAATAGATGAAGCAACAAAATCAGTAAACTCTCTTCTTAATAATAAAGATGTTACAAAATCTGCTATAGATAAAGCTCAATCATTGCTAAATAAAATACCAAATAACGATCAAACTAAAAATACAAAAAATAAATTACAATCATCAATTGACAAAGCAAATAATTTTTTAAATGACAAATCAAAAGTTGATGAAACTACAGATAATTTAAACAAGTTCTTAAAAGACCCAGTTGGTCAAAGTAAAACAGCAGCAAAAAATAATATTCAAAAAGCTAAAGATTTAATTAATAAACTTCCAGACAATGATCAATATAAAGATTTAAAAAGTAGATTACAAACAGCTGTTGACAAAGCAGAAAACTCTTTAAATAAATAAAAAAAAGGAGACAAACTCCTTTTTTTTTATTATTATTCTACAATTGTTAAATCTTTAGATGCGCTATTTAAATTTTCACATCCATCTTTAGTTACAACTACTAAATCTTCTATTCTAACTCCAAACTTCCCAGTTAAATAAATACCTGGTTCTATTGAAAATATCATCCCTTCTTCTAGGATATTTTCATTAACTTCTGAAACATCGCCAAAATCATGAACTTCAATTCCTATGCAATGTCCAGTTCTATGGGTGAAATATTCTCCATAACCCATGCTTTCTATATATCCTCTTGCTGCTCTATCCACATCACAAAATCTAGCGCCAGGTTTTACAGCTTTAATAGCTCTCTTATTTGCCTCTAGTACAATATCATACACTTTTCTTTGTTCAGTTGTAACATATCTATAAAAAACGGTTCTAGTCATATCTGAACAATATGAATTTTTAGCACAACCAATATCAAGAATTACAGCATCTCCATCTTTTATTGTATCATTATTTGACATATGATGAGGATCTGCGGCATTCTTTCCATAAGCTATAATAGGCTCAAATGAGTATCCATCTGCTCCAACCTCTTCATAAATTTCTCCTAAAACTTTACCAAGTTTTACTTCAGAATATTTTTTAGGAATCATATCTTTTAATTTATCAACTGCTAAATCATTTAATTTAGAAGCTTCTCTCATATAATTTATTTCTTCTTCATCTTTTATCATTCTAATACTATCAATTAAAATGGAACTATTCATGAGAGGTCCCTTATAACCAAGCTCAAGAAGTCTTAATAAAAATTTACTTTCCCAATTTTTATCAATACCTAATGTCTTAGATCTATCTATTCCATCATAAAGTATCTTTACAG
The DNA here is from genome assembly GCA_031549885.1 of Clostridiaceae bacterium. Taxonomy (GTDB): domain Bacteria; phylum Bacillota; class Clostridia; order Clostridiales; family Clostridiaceae; genus WQUF01. The sequence continues at coordinate 8,839 of JAVBPD010000105.1, read as the reverse complement.
CATCATCTGTATCGCTATACCAAATTGTTTCAAGTCCAAGATCCTCTTCTATAGGAAACAATTTATTGTTAAAGAGTTTATTTTTGCCATCAGTGTTTATGTATAAAACCAGCATTCTTTCACCTGGATGAATCCATTTTCCTGTAAGATAGTAAATAGAAGCAGAGTCAGAAATCAACATCTGCGTTAAATTTTGTTTTTCCATTTTTTCAATTACTCTTTTTAATCTAGTTTCCTTCATAAATTCCTTCCTTTCATTCCTTCAATATTATGTTCCAACTCAAATTATATTTATCAAATTTTCATTTGTCAATTAGAATTAAGTTTTATTTAAATATACTTTGAGCATTCAAAAAATACATTGTTTATCAGTTATTTGATATAATATTAATACATTTTATTTTAGGAGGTATAGGTTTGAACAATAACGATTTACCAAAAGTTGCTTATTTCTGCATGGAATATGGACTAAATTCCAAATTTAAAACATATGCAGGTGGTCTTGGCATACTTGCAGGGGATTATTTAAAAGGCGCTAAAGACTATGGGTTTCCCATAATAGGCATAGGCATAAAATGGAAACAAGGTTATACAGATCAAGTGATAGGAAAAGATGGCAAACCAATTGACACATATCCAAACTATTCTTATGATTTTCTAAAAGACACTGGTGTATCTGTAACTGTGAAAATTCGCCAAAGAGATGTGGTTTGCAAAGTATGGCTACTTGATGAATTCTCAAATGCTAATATTTATTTATTGGATACAGATATACCTGAAAATGAGGATGCATGGATAACAGGGCAATTATATGGATGGTTTGCAGAAGAAAGAATTGCTCAAGAAATGGTCCTTGGTATTGGCGGAATAAGAGCTTTAAGGGCTTTAAATATTGATATAGATGTATATCATTTTAATGAAGGTCATGCAGTATTTGCAGGTTTTGAGCTTATAAAAGAAAAAATGGATAAAGGTTTTAGTTTTGAAAAAGCGAAATTAAAAACAAGAAAAGAAGTGGTGTTTACTACTCATACTCCTATAATTCAAGGAAATGAATCTCATTATTTAGATAGCCTCATGTATATGGGTGCAAACAATAATTTAACACTTGAAAACCTTGTTTCAATTGGAGGCGCCCCATTTAACATGACTGTTGCAGCTTTAAGGTTGTCAAAAATTTCTAATGCTGTAGCAAAGCTTCATGCAGAAACTGCTAATAATATGTGGAAATATGTAACAGACAAAAGTGAAATCATAAGCATAACTAATGCAATTCACATACCTACATGGGTTGATGAGAAAATTATTGAAGAAGGCATTACCAGCGAAGAATTATGGGAAGCACATATGGAAAATAAAAGAAATCTCATAAAATTTATTGAAGAAAGAAATAATGTTACATTAAATGAAGATAAGCTTTTAATTGGTTTTTCAAGAAGAGCTGTGCCATATAAAAGAAGCAATTTTATATTTACAGATATAGATTCTATAGAGCCTTATTTAGAAGATGGAAAAATACAAATTGTGTTTTCAGGAAAGGCTCATCCTTTAGATGATACTGGCAAAGAAATAATTGAAAACATTGTATCTATGACAAAGAAATATCCAAATGCTGTGGTATTTTTAGAAAACTACGATATGGAAATTGGTGCCATGTTAACTAAAGGATCTGATATTTGGCTTAATAATCCAAGAAGACCTCAAGAGGCCAGTGGCACTTCAGGAATGAAAGCTGCTATGAACGGTGTTTTAAATTTAAGCATTTTAGATGGATGGTGGCCTGAGGCTTGTGAACATGGGATTAATGGATGGCAATTTGGAGATGGCTTTGAATCTTCAGATGTCGAAGAGCTTGATGAGCATGACTTAAAATGTTTTTATGAGGTTTTATTTGAAGAAATTATTCCAACCTATTATGATGATAAGGATAAATGGAAAGATATGATGAAAGAATCAATTAATTCATGTAAGGAATACTTTAGCGTAAGAAGAATGCTTCAAGAATATTATGATTTAATGTACAAAAAAGAAATAGAGTTTTAAAAAAGTATTTTTGATAATAAAACATCAAAAAATCCCTATAAAATAAATAGTTCTTTTGCTATCCATTTTATAGGGAGTACTTTAAAAACAAAGGCTTTATTTTGAGTTTATACTCCCTCTATAAGCTATGTACCTTCCAGTATCTACAAACCCCACTGAATGTGCTGCTTCATATTCTATGAACGCTTCATCATAAATTTCCTTCATACTTTGTCCCAACACTTTCTATTGCTTATTTATAATAAGAAGATATAACTGAATGTCCTACTTGTGGATGTGTATATCTCCTGCGATTTTGAGTCTTATCTTTGTAATTAATTGCTCTTTTAGGGCAGTGATGAATGCAAGCTTGACAGCATTCGCATTGGTGATGGAAATTAGGTCTTCCATTTTCCATGCTAATATTTTTAGCTGGGCATACTTTTTCACATATTCCACACGAAATGCAATTATCATTTACATTATAACCATAATCTGTTTCATTGATATTGCTTATATATTTTACATACATATTATAAATAAATTTATTAACTGGAGAAATACTACAAGTTTTTTTATTTACTATATTTTGTACTAGAGGTTTAATTCTTTTATTCGATTTTTTGGTGATTTCATCAATTTTTTTGCTCATATCATAATTTACTACCGAATTGCCAAACATTCTTATACTTGCTCCATAGTTTAAAGTAATACCCTTTTCTTTAAGCAGCTCATTCATTTGCTTAACTGAATTTCCAGCAAAACCAAACTTTGTTGCTATGGCAAAGTAATAAGCATTACCTTGCTTTGTAAAATTAGTATTTGTTACAAACCTTGCTACAAGATTTGGCAATCCCCAACCATATGTAGGATAAACAAACCCAATGCGCTCATAACCTGATGGAATATCTAGTTCTGTATTTTTATAAATAGCTACAATTTCAGTATCTGGCAGCTCTTTTTTTATGTCATGCGCTACTTTTAGGCTGTTTCCTGTACCAGTAAAAAAATAAACCCTATTTTTCATAGATTTTAACCCCCAATATTATTTACTCTGATATTAGCATTATATTTACTATTATTCCATAATATTAAACTTTATAAATAATAAAATTATAAGTAAAATTATATTGACAATTAAATTTTTACTATTTATAATTAGCTAAAATATTATATTAGGAGGATTAAACATGGATGAAAATGTATTAAATGGTCTTTCAGAAGTAATTGAAAAAGGTATGGAAACTACAAATGTCCCTGGCCTCACTATTGCCATAGTAAAAGATGGAAATATAGTATACAGCGAGGGCTTTGGATATTCAGATGTGGAAAATAAAATTAAAATGAAACCTGACACCATGCTTCCTATAGGATCTTGCAGTAAAACTTTTACATCAACTGCTGCTATAATGCTTCAAGGAGAAGGAAAGCTTGATATTGATAAACCTGTAAGAGAATATATTCCTGAATTTGAGCTTTTTGATCCCATTGCTACGCAGCAAGCTACAACTAGAGATTTATTATGCCATAGAACTGGAATGCCAAGGCATGATCATATGTGGGTAAATTGGAAAGATTTAAGCCGCAAAGAAGTAGTTAAGAGATTAAAATACCTTCCTAATAACAAACCTTTTAGAAGCATATTTCAATATCAAAATCATATGTTTGCAACTGTAGGATATCTTATTGAAGCAATAAGCGGATTAAAATGGGAAGATTTTATAATAGAGAGAATATTTAAACCTCTTGGTATTGAAGAATTTGACTTTAATGTAAAACAAGATGAAACTAACAAATTTGCTAAACTCTATACTGAAAATGAGAAAGGTGAAATTAAAGAAAATCCTCCTCTTGTTATAGATGGGTTAGGCCCTGCAGGTTCCATAAATTCTACAGCAATTGAAATGGCAAAATGGGTTATGTTTAATTTAAATGGAGCAAAAAAAGATGGAAAAGCTTTAATCGATGAAAAAGTATTTCCTGAAGTATTTAATCCTAATATTCCATACCAATTACTCCCATTTAGCGTAGAAGGAAAGATAAATTTAGGTTACGGTCTTGGATGGTTTATAGATGTATTTAAAGGTCATAAGGTTATAGAGCATGGAGGAAATGTAAACGGAGCATCAGCCCTTATTTCTATGATGCCAGATAAAAACATAGGATTAGTTATACTTACAAATGCAAATTCCTCATCGCTTCCTTCTGCAATTTCCTATGAAATTTATGATAGATTTTTAGGATCAATAGATAAAATAGATTGGGTACAATGCTATTACAATAACTATAAGTCACTTCTTGAAACCATGAAAAAAATGGCCTTTGAAATTTATACTAAAAAAGTTGAAGGCAAGAATCCAAGCCATGATTTATCAGAATATGCAGGTGATTTTAGCCATGGTGGTTATGGCGATATTAACATATCTATAAGTGAAGATAAATCAACCCTTAATTTTAAACTCCACGATTTAGATGTTGACCTTAAGCATTTGCATTATGATATTTTCACATATGAAACCATGGGACTGCCATTTTGTGTATCATTTAAAACAGGTTTATTTGGAAATATTGAATCTCTTAGCATTAACCTAGAACCTGCAATACCTCCCATTGAGTTTGTAAAATTAATTAAGGAATAAATTTATGCTTGGAGATGTGATTAAAGATTCTAGAAAATCAAAGAATCTCACTCTTTCTGATCTTGCAGAAAGAATTGGAGTCACAACAGGATATATATCGCATTTAGAAAACAATAAAGTAGAACCATCTTTATCTGTTTTAAGAAAATTATGTGAGACTCTTAATATTCCACCTTCTATATTGTTTTTAGAAGATGAGTCTGAGGATGTAATAGTTATTAGAAAAGATGAAAGACCTAAAATTAAATATAGAAATCTTGTGAACATATGCGAAGTGCTTACTCCATTTTCATGGCGTGATGTTAATGCTCCTGATATTGAAGTTTTGTATATGAAAATACCTTCAAAAGGTAAAATAAGCCATGAAAATATGGTGCATAATACAGATGAGTGCATATATGTTTTAGATGGAAAATTAGAATATCGCTTTGGCGATGATTCTATTTTTATAAAAAAAGGTGGTAGCATTTATATACCTAAAAAAACAGGTTTTTATATATATAACCCTTTAGAAGAAGATGTTTCTATTATTTGGATAGTAAAATCAATAAATGAGGTAAATTATGAATGATGATCAAAGCTCATTAAAGCTCATTGGTGAAAAAATAAGATATTTAAGAAAAAAAGAAAACATAAGCATCTCTGAATTTGCAAATAAAACAGGGGTTACTGCTTCTTATATTTCTCAAATAGAAAGAAATATAATTGAGCCTTCTTTACCTGTTTTAAGAAACCTTGCTAAAGCCCTTAATATCGAAATTCCATTTTTATTTGGAAATGATATTCCTTCTGATGTGCTCATAACTTCGGAAGATAACAGGTTAGATGTTGCCTTTGTAGATGGATTTGCAAAATTTCAATTTATGATGCCATCTTATTTAAAAAATGATGCAAAACCTGATATGTCTGTTATGATATCTAAAATTTATGGGAAATTAAAAGATAGCAATGAATTTGCATGCCATAATTATTCTGAATTCTGCCTTGTTTTAGATGGCTGTATTGAATATCATACGGATAAAGAAATATATAAACTTTTTAAAGGTGATAGTATATACATTAAAAGAAATGTGCCTCATTTATTATTTAATCCAGATGAAGAAGAAGCAATTTTACTTGCTGTTATGAGCAGCGTTCCATCTCGTTTTACCATAAAAGATTAAAAGGAGGAGTTTAATGAAAATTATAGATATTATTGCTACAAAATTAAAACTAGAATTGATTAAGCCAATTGTAGTTGCCATAGGAAGTGTAACGCAAGGTGAAACTGTAATTGTAAAAATTATTACAGATGAAGGGATTTGTGGATATGGAGAAGGTGCTGGAGTTACCTTTGTAACTGGCGAGACTAACAATACAGTTATAGAAGCTATAGAAATCATTAAAAGCAATTTAATTGGCCTTGATCCATTAAGCATTGACCATATTCACAGGGTAATGGATAACACCATTGTAAGAAATGCATCTGCTAAAGCTGCAATAGATATTGCACTATATGATATAATTGGTAAAATAATGAAAGCTCCTCTTTATAAGGTTTTAGGAGGAATTAGAAATAAGATTGAAACCGATATGACTATAAGCATAGATAAACCAGAAATCATGGCAAAAGAAGCTAAGGAAATAGTAAATAAAGGTTTTAATTATATAAAGGTAAAAGCAGGGCTTAATCCTGATGAAGACATAAAAGCTATAGGTTTAATAAGAGAAGCTGTTGGAGAAAATGTCCACATTAAAGTTGATGCAAATCAAGGGTGGTCTACAGGTGATGCAATACAAATTATGAATAAAATACATAAATATAAAGTAGATGCTGTTGAACAACCTGTTGCCTCCTGGGATATAGAGGGTCTTTCCTATATACGCTCTAAAACCAATATAAAAGTCATGGCAGATGAAAGCTGCTTTACTCCTTATGATGCAATTTCACTTATTAGAAAAAATGCAGTTGACATGATAAATATAAAGCTTATGAAATGCGGTGGTCTATATAGAGCTATTCAAATTAATTCCATTGCTGAAGCTTCAGGTGTAAGATGCATGGTTGGCTGCATGATGGAAAGCAAACTTTCTATTGCTGCTGGCGCTGCTCTTGTTGCATCAAGGCAAAACTTTTTATATGGGGATTTAGATAGCTTTTTATATTTTAAAGATAATGAAAGAATAAAAGGCGGTTTTTCAGTTAACGCTTCAGAAATTAAATTTGATGAAAGCTATGGACATGGAATAGAAGTGGACATGTAAATTTTATAAAACATCTTAAAAAAATAACCAATAAATGGTTATTTTTTTATATCATAAATTCTTCCTAGAATTGTACTCTTTAAGAAATTCCCCAAAAATTTTACTTTCCGCTTCTTTTCTAACTTTTACTGCATCTTCCTTATTTGAAAATGATCCTAACCTATATGTCTTTTTCTTAAAACTTATATATGCTAAATATTTTTTTGTTTTTTTACAAAGACAAACTCCTCTTATGCCTGTTTTATTTGTTATATATGGTTCTTCTTTAGTTATAGTATTTATATTTGTATTTTCAACAACATATTTCTCATTGACTATGGCAGATAATCTCCGTCCCTTTTCAATATGTTTTTCTTTATTAATGCATCCACAACTTGTCTTTAAATCACTAGTCAATTGTGAGGTTGTAACATAAACTACATTTCCACAATCACAAACACACTTATGCAAAACATACTTGCGATTTTTACCTACTCTTCTTTTATCACTTAGCCCAATTACTACTAACATTCCAAACCTTTGCGCTGTTAAATCCTTAATTGGGCTGTTTTCTTTCATATATAATTTTAATCTTTTACTTGCCGATTCTTTTGCAAGACAGCCACAGCTTCTTGTAGATCCATTAGCTAAACTACTGCTTCTAACATAAACAACATTACCACAAATGCAGTTACATTTCCATATAAAACCTGCATTTGATTTTTCTTTTTCTATTGCAGTTAATCTTCCAAAGGTTTTACCAGTTAAATTATTAAAATAATGATTTTCTTTGTTAAGCTTCTTTAACCTTTCAGCTTTTACTTCTCTTGAAAGACATCCACAACTTCTTGTAATGCCTTTCCTTAAATAGCTGCTGTTTACATTAACAATATTTCCACAACTGCATTTGCATTTCCAAATAACATTTCCATCGCTTCTTTTTTTAGTGTCTTCTAATACAGTTAGCCTACCAAATGTTTTACCACTTAAATCTATAATTATGCTTATTTCTTCATGGCGTTTTTTAAATCTTTCACTTGCTTTTTCTCTTGCAATACATCCACAGCTTTTTGTTTTACCTTGCGTTAAACTGTTTTTAAATATGTATGCAATATTCCCACAGGTGCACTTGCATTTAACATAATAGCCATCTTGCCTTTTAACAACCTCTAAAGCAGTTAACCTACCAAAGGTTTTTCCTATAAACTCATTGTTTTTTTCAATAAGCCTTTCATCTTCTTTTTTAACGCATCCACAATTAACAACTGAAGCATTTACTAAATAAGTGCTTTTAACATAGATAATATTCCCACAACTACATTTGCATTTCCAAACTATGCTCTTATTAATTCTTTGATCTGTAGCTTCCAATACAGTTAACATTCCAACTTTTTTGCCCATTAAATCAACAGTGTTAGTTTTATACATTTTTACCTTTCACCTAAACAATTAATAATACTTATGTTTATTTCAACAACTTACATTTTATACAAAAAATAATTTGATTAAAAACAAAACTCTTCTAAATCTCTACATTCATTTGACAAAAAAGATAAATTGCTTATATATTGCTTTTTAGATAAGTTATCATACAAAATGCTCTCAATAAATGCCCATATATCTTCTAGTTTTCTTCTTATTGTATAGAAAGAAATCAAATCATCGTCTAATTTATATTCAGGCCTGATTTTTAAATAGCTTTTAAGAAAAATGCTCCAATAATCTTTCTTTACCCACATGAATAAATCAGCCTCTACGGGAGCAAGTTTTAAACCTTCCCAATCAATTAAAATTAGACAATCATTTTGCATAAGATTAAAACCATGTGCATCAGTATGGCAAAGCCTCATTATTTGATTAGATGATTTTAATTTTTCTGATAATAATTCAATCTCTTTTATTTTCAGCATAATTTGTTCTCTGCATGGATGCAATATTGCTTTTATTTCATCAGT